>NZ_JADHZG010000001.1:300000-600000 GCF_027161185.1 Exiguobacterium sp. KJ 601
AGCTTTTCCCCATATCAAGTTTCGTCGGGACACGACTCGCATACTCCCGTTCGAACCAAGCGAGTAATTCAGGGTCGGCGTAAATGCCCATGTGATACAGTCCGACATGGCGCTTTTGCGCGATTACACTGATAAACGGTAGTGGCGTCCCCGGTGTGACATGATACCCGGACGGATATCGATCGAGTGGAACGACGTAATGGACACCATGTCCGTCCGTCGTTTTTTCAAATCCGCCAGGTAAATGATCATCGATGACCTCGAGCAGATGAATAAATGAATCGAGCCGTGCCTCGTCGACGAGTGCCGTCACATCCATCATGATTCGCCTCCTCGTAAGATCTTCTCCATTTTCTTTCCTTTTGCCAACTCATCGATGAGTTTGTCCAAATAACGGATCTCACGCATGAGTGGTTCTTCAACGTTCTCGACACGAACCCCACAGACGACACCTTTGATGAGGGCGCGGTCTTCATTCAGACGAGGTGCTGAAGCGAAAAACGTATCAAAATCGACTTGATTGGCTATCTGACGTTCGAGTCCGGTCTCATCGTAACCGGTCAACCATTCGATGATGGTGTCGACTTCTTCCTTCGTCCGTCCTTTGCGTTCGGCTTTGGCGACGTAGAGTGGATAAACGCTCGCGAAACTCGTGGTATAGATTCGGTGACCCATCTTTCATTCATCTCCTTCTTAGCGAAAATTCTTACTTCCATTCTCTCACAAATTACGATACGCTTATATAAAGTATTTTGTTGCATTTGCAACAAAAAGCAGAGGTGTCTCATGATGCATGACCATTTACGAGAGATCGGGATGATTGCGCGTGCCCTCGATTCAATCAGCAACATTGAATTCAAGGCACTCGGTTTAGAAAAAGGGAAGTACTTGTACATCGTTAGGATTTTTGAACACCCAGGTATCATTCAAGAACGGCTAGCAGAGTTGATTAAGGTAGACAGGACGACCGCCGCACGTGCCATCAAGAAACTGGAGCAAGAAGGATGGATTGAGAGGCGACCAGATCTTGATAATCAGAAAATCAGACGTTTATACGTGACGGAGAAAGGAGAGACATTGTACCCGCTCATCATTCGCGAACACGAATATTCTACATCGGTCGCATTATCAGGATTCGACGAGAAAGAAAGTGAGGAGTTGTTACGCCTTTTGAAAAAAGTACGACGTAATGTTGAAACAGATTGGACCGAAGTGAAGAAAGGCAAGTATCGAGAATACTGAGAGGAGCGAGAACATGATTGAAATCTCAAAAGTGACAGACGTAGAAGCCTTACGTCACATTAGCATCCAGACGTTTACGGAGACGTTCGCACGTCACAACACAGAAGAACATTTGAACGCTTACTTAGAAAAAGCGTATGCGCCTGAGCAGTTGCAGCATGAGTTGGCACATCCCGATTCTTATTTTTATTTTGCACATGTAAAAGGTGAGTTGGCAGGCTATTTGAAAGTGAACGTACGCGATGCTCAATCTGAACCGATGGGCGAAGATGCGATTGAAATTGAACGAATCTACGTATTAGAAGCGTTTCAAGGTCAAGGGGTGGGGAAAGCGTTATTTACTCAAGCAACCGAATTGACGAAGGAACTACACAAACGAAAGATGTGGCTCGGCGTATGGGAACGTAATGAGAGAGCGATTCGATTCTATCGACGAAACGGGTTCAGACAAACGGGTGTTCACACATTCTTTATGGGAGAGGATGCACAAAACGACCTCATTTTCATGAGGCCGTTCACGGACTAAAGCCATTCTGACAAGTTGTTTAAGTTCGGATAGATGGCATCTGGTTCTATATCAAATGCTTCAAATGGTAAGTCATTCCGATTGATCCAGGCCGCATGAAAGCCAAAGTTTTTCGCCCCGGCGATGTCCCAACCGTTCGACGATAAAAAGAGCACCTCGTCACGACGAAGACCAGACGTTTTGAACCAATTCATGTAGGCGGCAGGCGTCGGTTTCGGTTGTTTGATGCCGTCGACGCTGACAACCTCATCAAAATAATCGGTGAGACCGGCGTTGTGAAGCAATGCCTTAAGCATCTCGTCCGTCCCGTTTGAGAGAATGACGGTCTTCACGTCATGCATCTCTTTTAGGACCGATTCGATCTCCTTATACGGGGTGAGGTGCGCATACGATGCAATCAGACGTTGTTCGATTTCCTCCGTCGATGTTGCATCATGCACGGCGAGCGCGTAACGGAGTGCGTCACGGGTCACTGACGCGAAATCTTCGTAACGCCCCATCATGTGACGCCAAAAGAAATACTCGAGTTGTTTCGTCCGCCATATTTGGCTGATGGCAGCTCCTTTTTCAGGGAACTCTTGTTCACAGGCATCCTTCACCGAATGGACGTCGAATAAAGTGCCGTATACGTCAAAGACGATGGCTTTAATCGTTGGTTTCATACAAACATTCCTCCTTCTGTGTCGTTATACCCGTCTTGTTCAGAATATAATAAGAGAAATGGGGGTGCGACATGTATATTCCAACTCAATATTCCGTCACAGAACGAGCAGAAATTTACGCGTTTCTCCATGCCCATCCATTCGGTACAATCGTGACGCATGACGGGGACAAACCGATTGCGACGCACGTCCCGTTACGATTCGATGAGGCGAACGGTCAACTGACGACTCATGTCGCAAAAGCGAATCCTCAGTGGCGAACAATTGAAGATCAAAACGTTCTCGTCATCTTTCAAGGGCCAGACGCTTACGTGTCAGCGTCATGGTATGGTCATGAGGACGTTTCGACATGGAACTATCAAGCCGTACACGTGTACGGACGTGCGACGATTCTCAATGAGAAAGAATTAGTGGAGGAACTTTCAGGATTGCTCCAAGAGCATGAAGGGGAACGCGAGCATGCGGTGCGTTGGGATGCATTATCCGAACCGGTGAAGCGACAAATGAACGGCGTCGTCGGGTTTCGGATCGACATCACCGATATGCAGGCGACGTTCAAGTTAAGCCAAAACCGAAACGACGTGGACCATGAACGGATCATATCGGAGCTTGAAAAACAAGATGAACCGATCGCGGACGTCATGCGACAACATCGAAAGTCCTGATAAACCTGTCCTAAAACGACAGGTTTTTTCATTTTTCTATATCGAATAGCAGTTGACACGAAGGAATAGCAAGTCTATACTCATAACTGATAATGATTATCAGTATCGAGAAAATAGAGAAGTTGAAAAAGGAGAAGAAACACGTGAACAAGACAATGAAGAAATGGTTACATATGTTTATTTTTGCTTCAGCGTTTGCACTCATCTTAGCCGGCTGTGGTTCGGAAGAAGCTGAGAACGCTTCCACGAACGAAGGGACGGAAGAGTCAGCAGAAGGGTATCCAATCACAATCGAGCATGCGTTCGGTGAGACTGTCATCGAAGAAAAACCAGAGCGTGTCGCAACGATTTCGTGGGGAAACCATGACGTCGCACTTGCACTCGATGTCGTACCGGTCGGATTCTCAGCTGCGAACTACGGTGTCCAAGATGATAGCGGGATGCTTCCATGGACAGCAGAGAAGTTGACAGCGCTTGGCGAAGAGAACCCGAACATCTATCAAGACACGGACGGATTAGACTTTGAAGCAATCGCAGATTCAAATCCAGATGTCATCTTGGCCGCCTACTCAGGCATCACGCAAGAAGACTATGACACGCTTAGCCAAATCGCACCGGTCGTGGCATATCAAGAAACACCTTGGGTCACGTCATGGCAAGACATGGTTCGTTATGACTCACTCGCAATGGGACTTGGTGAAGAAGGCGAACAGTTAATCAAAGACACGGAGCAGTTGATTACTGACAAAGCGACAGCCGTTCCTGAGATTGCTGGAAAGAAAGCCGCTTTCGTCTCGATGAGCGCAGAAGATCTTTCAAAATTCTATATCTATACAACAGGTGATCCTCGTGGTGCCTTCATCGAAGAACTCGGTATGGAGTACCCACAAAACATTGTCGACGAAGCTGAAAAAGCAAATAGCTTCTATCTCGAGCTCAGCAAAGAGAACGCCGACATTTTGAACGACGTCGACATCTTCGTCACATACGGAAATGAAGACACGTTGAAGGCGCTTCAAGCAGACCCGCTCTACAGTAAAGTACCAGCCATCGAACGCGGATCGGTCGTATTGATTGAAGACAACACGCCACTCGCAGCGGCTGGAACACCGACGCCACTCTCGATTGAATATACGATTGATGAGTACGTTTCACGCGTATCGGATGCCCTTGCGAAAGTAAAATGATGCAAAATCAGGTGAAACAGATGCATACCCCGAAGTACTTCCCGCTCCTGTTAGTTGGGACGCTCGTACTGACGGTGCTATGCATCGTGGCATCCCTTGCCTTCGGCTCTCGAACAGTCGGGTGGAATGAACTGCTGGACGGTTTATTCCGTCCGGCTGTTCAGTCGTATGAGGCAGACATTGTCCGGGAGCGGGTCGTCCGGACAATTTTCAGTTTTATGTGTGGCGCAGCACTCGGTGTGGCGGGTGCACTCATGCAGTCGGTGACGCGTAACCCAATCGCTGACCCGAGTATTCTTGGGGTCAACACGGGAGCTGCGCTCGCCGTCGTCATCGGCATCGCATTCTTCAACATCGCGACGGCGAGTGCGTTCATCTGGTTTGCGCTCGTCGGGGCGCTATTGACGGCCATTTTCGTTTTCGGCATCGGTTCACTCGGAAGGGGAGGGGCGACCCCGCTCAAACTCGTCTTGGCGGGAGCGGCGACAAGTGCAGCATTATCGTCGCTCGTCATGGCTCTTATGATTCCACGCTCAAACGTCATGGACCAGTTCCGCTTTTGGCAAGTAGGGAGTGTCGGTGCGGGAAATCTGGATTCGATTTATACATTTTTACCGTTTCTTCTAATCGGTCTCGTGATTGCGGTAGTGACCGCACCTTCCTTGAACGCACTTGCGCTCGGGGAGGAGATGGCGAAGAGTCTTGGTGTTCGGACGGGGACATTGAAGTTGACCGCCTCGTTCGCAGGCGTGATTCTGTGTGGGGCTGCGACTGCACTCGCTGGACCGATTGGGTTTATCGGACTTCTCGCCCCACATTTGATTCGACTCGTGCTCGGTCCTGACCAACGCTACCTCATGCCGATGTCTGCCTTAGCAGGTGCCATCATCTTGACCTTCTCGGATGTCATCGGACGTTTGCTCGGAAGTCCAGGTGAACTTGAGGTCGGGATTGTGACGGCGTTCATCGGGGCACCGATCTTGATTCTATTGACAATGAAAGTGAAAGTAAGAGGACTATGATGCAACCAGCGATTGAACAAATCAGACAAGGTCGCATGAAGCGACGCCGTCGTTATGTCGGGATGACGATTCTTTTGACCATCATAGCGGTAGCATTGAGCGGGTTGATGCTCATGTTGGGCAATACGATTTATCCGGTTCAGGATGTCATCCGCGTCTTGCTCGGGGAAGACGTAAAAGGGGCGACGTTCGCCATTGAAGTATTGCGTCTACCACGTATGCTCGCTGGTGTCTTTGCCGGTGCAGCATTTGGTGCTGCGGGAACGATTTTCCAAACGATGCTTCGAAATCCGCTTGCCAATCCAAATGTCATCGGGATCACAACGGGGTCCAGTGCGGCGGCTGTCTTCTGTATCGTCGTCCTACAATCGAGTGAAGCGATAATCTCGATCGCTTCGATTATCGGAGGGCTCGTCACCGTGCTGGTCATCTATTTCCTATCCAAAGGGGCGGCTTTCTCCATCGGTCGTTTGGTGTTAGTTGGAATTGGGATTCAAGCGATGTTAACAGCCGTCATCAATTATCTATTGCTCATCAGCCGACAAAACGATGTCGCGATGGCGATGCGGTGGTTGACAGGAAGTTTAAATGGGGCGAAACTTGAAGAGTTGCCACCTTTAATCATCACGGTACTTATCTGTTTACCGATTGTACTGTTACTCACTCGTCAGCTTGAAATGCTCGAGCTCGGAGAAATGGCGGCGACAGGGCTTGGAATCAACACGAACCAGACCAGACTTCTGCTCATTGTGGCGGCAGTATTCATGCTCGCCCTTGCAACAGCGACAACGGGACCGATTGCGTTTATTGCCTTCTTGGCAGGGCCGATTGCCAAACGGCTCGTCGGAACGAGCCACGCGGGAATCTTGCCGGCAGCGCTTGTCGGAATCATTTTAGTACTAGCGGCCGACCTTGTCGGACAATTCGCCTTCACGGCACGCTATCCGGTCGGTGTCATCACCGGCATCATCGGCGCGCCTTATCTCTTATACTTGTTGATTCGGATGAACCAGAAAGGGGACTTCTAAATGGCATCCATTATGAAAGTGGAACATCTCACCTCGGGATACGAGGACAAGATGATTTTGAACGATATCAGCCTTGAAATTCCGAGCAATCAGATTAGCATCATCATCGGTGCGAACGGTTGCGGGAAGTCGACGCTACTGAAGACGATGGCACGCCTTATCAAACCGAGTGCCGGTCAAGTGACGCTTTACGATAAGCCGATTTCGAAAATGGCACCGAAAAAGCTAGCGCGTGTCCTCGGGATGTTGCCACAGTCCCCGGTCGTACCGGAAGGGATTACGGTCGCCGATCTTGTCGGTCGTGGTCGTTACCCTCATCAATCATTCTTAAAGGGCTGGACGAAAGCCGATTACGAAGCTGTCGCCGAGGCGATGGAGATGATGAACATCACGGAGTTCGCGGATCGTCCCATCGACGAGTTGTCAGGCGGGCAGCGCCAACGCGTCTGGATTGCGATGGCACTGGCTCAACAGACGGACGTGCTCTTTTTAGACGAGCCGACGACGTATCTTGATATCACGTATCAGGTCGAGATTCTCGATTTGTTGACGGACTTGAATCGAAAGTACGGGACGACAATTGTCATGGTGTTGCACGATATCAACTTATCGGCACGTTATGCGGACTACATCTTCGCGCTCGACAAAGGGAAGTTGATTGCCGAAGGGAAGCCATCGAACGTCATCACGTGTGATTTGATCCATCGTGTCTTTAACCTCCGCTGTTCGGTCATGTGTGACCCGGTATCCGGTTCACCTTCCGTTATTCCGATTGGGCGTCATCACGTGCAGACGGAAACGGAAGAGGCGGCTGTCGCGCAGCTTGAATTGGTGTGACCACGTATAGAGAGTCAAGAAGGGGCGAGCGCTCCTTCTTTTTTTGTTTATCCATGAAAGCGTTTGTAAAAAGTCATTGACTTCTCTTTGAGGCGGGTGTATGCTATAAATCCTGCCCAAAATGAGAGGCACGGGGACTGGCATCAGTTCATTCGATATTCGAGAGGAATGACTTAAGATGAACCAACAACAATTAGTCGAGCGCGCACGCCAATTGAAAGACAATGCGTATTCACCATATTCGAAGTTCCGCGTCGGTGCGGCACTTCTCATGAAAGACGGTACGGTCATCGACGGCGTCAACGTCGAGAACGTCTCGTTCGGAGCAACGAACTGTGCGGAGCGTACGGCCATCTTCACAGCGGTCGCTCAAGGATACAAAAAAGGTGACTTCGAAGCGGTTGCCGTGTCTGGGGACACGGAAGACTTCTTGCCACCATGTAGTATCTGCCGTCAGGTCATGGTCGAGTTTGGCGATCCTGACTTCAAAGTACTGCTCACAAACGGCAACGCCGATGTGAAAGAAGTGACGCTTGGGGAGCTCGTCCCACTTGCGTTCACCGATTTGGATATGTGATGTTGGGCCCCTCAGATTTCTGAGGGGTTTTCTTATCCAAAAAAGCGAAAAAATAATCGCGGAATGGCTTGAACAATGTAAAGAAGCAGTTCTGAAAAATCGAGGGCTGCAATTCCATACGACCATCCCTCTTCCTCACGAGAGGTGACTACTTTTCCACGCACAGGTCGCAATCGACCTTTCCATCGAATCGGGAGGGCGGTCGCGCTGTCCACATCTGGGTGATTCATGACACGCATATGCAAGCGTGGCTCAGGCGTAATTCCGGAACGCCCACAGCGCCCAATCAACTGTTTGGTTTTGACCGTATCTCCCACATTCACGGCAATGGAACCATTCTCAAGATGGGCGAGAAGGCAATATTCATCGTTCGCATGTTGAATGATGACGTGATTACCGAATGGATGATCAGCATCTAGTTCGTCTGACAACCCATCCACGATTTGATGAATTGTCCCGTGTAATGGAGCAATCACTCGTTCTCCAAACGCATACGAGCCATCCATCCCGATTTTTCTACGATTGTAAGGTTGCTGATCTTTTGTTTTCGAAAAGTCATAGCCATCACGCTTTTTTCGGGTTGGATCATGATGATACATTCCGAGGGTTGTCCCTTCTGAGACGACGAACCACTGCTCTTTGAATGGAAGGTGGTATTTGTTTTTCGTGAAAGGATTGGTCTCTTTTGAAGAGGATGTGACCGTCATCTGAATGGATTCAACCTGATTCACGCGATTGAATTGAACGGACAATAACTTTTCTTTTCGGAAATCCGACCACAATGCATACCGATTCCCGTTCAACATCATCTCATTGAGCAGACGATAGCGCCGAATTCCATGATGAAACGAAGACGCTTCGTGATGAAACATGGCCATGGAACAATGAGATTTGCAAGAATCGGTCATTTGATGATAAATGTCATCGAACTGACCGTCTTTGAATAAGTGAATGAACTTTTTGTTCTGGTGATGCATGTGCATACCGCCTTTGTTGATGATTGATTGGTCTTTTATACGGATGTAGAAACATAGATGTTTCGTCATTCATAAAAAATCATAATATAATGGACATAAATGAGGAGTGATGTGAATGTCTACGGTTCCATACCGGAAAGCGAAAAAAAAGTTGAACCACTTGCTTCATCAAGTATGTGAAAATGACGAGACGATTTTCATCTCGAAAGAAGGCAGGAAGAATGCTGTTATCATTTCTGAACGAGAATATAATAGCTTGTTAGAAACCATTTACCTGACGAGCAGTCCAAAAAATGCTGAGCGTCTATTTGAATCCCTAAAGCAGCTTGAATAGCATTAGTCTAATGTTGAAACATATGAGTTTGCATTAACAAACACCCAGTGAATCGTTGAATTCACTGGGTGTTTGTTGTTTCATGTCTTCGACCGGCACGGATGATAAAGCGATACTCTTCACTCTTGAAATACGTTTCGGTGAACTCAAAGCGATTGCCATCCATGAGAAACGAATAGAGTTCGACTTTGAGTATCGGTGTTCGATCGCTCACCTCGAGCATTTCAGCAATTTCTTTCGTCGGCAAGACCGGGATAAATTCCTGAACACTGTCTGCAATCTTCAGGTTTTTGACATTTTCAATGTAATCATACTTCGACCGTGTCATTACCTCATACGTTAAATCGGGAAATAATTGGAGTGGAAGATACGTATCTTCGACGATGAGCGGTTCTCCGTTCGCAAAGCGTAACCGGCGAATATAGTAGACAAGAGCGTCTTCATCAAGCTCGAGTATTTCCCTTATTTTTTCAGTCGGAGGTTGAACGGTGAAAGTAAGTACTTTACTCGTGACGTCCTTTCCTTCCCGTTTCATGTCTTCAGTGAAACTTTTTAATTCGTACATATTATGTTCAATCTTTTCGGATTGTACATATGTGCCGCTCCCTTGTCGTTTCCAAAGCAATCCTTCTTCTTGAAGTAGTTTGACGGCTTGTCGAACGGTGACTCGACTCGCTTTAAATTTCTCGACGAGTTGTGCTTCTGTCGGAATTGCTTCACCGGGCGCCCAATCGCCGGTCTCGATAAACGTGCGCATCTCCTGAGCAATCCGCTGGTATAGCGGAGATTTAGCTTTCATGTAGATAACCTCCTGATTGTATGCGTTCCTTACTCATAGTATACAAAAATAAAACGTTTTAAAAAAGGTGTTGACGGTTCAGATAATATGTATTAAATTTGTATTGTAATCAATTAGATATGTATTGAAAGGGGAACGCACACATGAAAACACCACAGCGTCTCGTAGTCGTCGGTGGAGGTAGTACGTACACAATCGGCATGATCATGAGTTTGATTAAGGAAAAAGAACACTTCCCACTTCGTTCTATCACGTTTTACGATACAGATGAATTACGTCAAGAACGTGTCGCGAAAGCGAGTGAAATCATCTTGCGTGAGCATTATCCAGAACTCGAGTCGTTCGAATATACGACGGACAAAGAATATGCTTTTAAAGATAAAGATTTCTTCTTCGTCCAAATTCGGACAGGTGGTTTGGAAATGCGCGAAAAAGATGAGCAGATTCCGCTTCGACATGGCGTGGTGGGACAAGAGACGTGTGGACCGGGCGGAATGTCATACGGGATGCGCTCAATCGGAGATATGATTGAACTCGTCTCTGACATTCGCACCGGCTCACCGAATGGCTGGATCTTAAACTATACAAACCCTGCTGCGATTGTCGCCGAGGCGCTCAAACGTGCATACCCGGACGATCAAAAAATATTAAACATTTGCGACATGCCGGCAGCAATCATGGTGAGCTATGCGAAGATTCTCGGTAAAGAGATTTGGGATCTCGTTCCGGAATATTTCGGACTCAACCACTTTGGTTGGTTCACAGGTATCTTCGATAAAGAAGGAAATGAATTGACTGAAGATATCAAACGCGCCATCTTAGAAGACGGTTTCATCCCGGAAGATTCGGAGATTGCGAATGACCCATCGTGGATCAAGACGTTCAAACAAGTAGAGAAGATGCTGACGGATTTCCCGGAGTACTTACCGAACACGTATCTTCAATATTATTTATATCCATCTGACATGGCAGAAAAAGAAGATGTCACGAACACACGGGCACGGCAAGTAATCAACGGACGTCAAGAGCGTGTCTTCTCGATGTGCGATCAGATTATTCAAGATGACTCGCTCGAAAATGTTCACCTTGAGGTCGATATCCACGGCTGCTATATGATTCGGGTCGCTGCTTCGCTAGCCTATAATAGTGGTGATATTTTCATCGTCATGGTGAAAAATGAAGGGATTATTTCGAACCTGCCGGACGATGCGATGGTTGAAGTGCCTGCGATGCTTACCAATCGTGGACCGAAACCATTCGCAGTCGGAAAGATTCCTCGTTTTTACAAAGGAATGATTGAAGGACAGCTTGCTTACGAGCAACTTGTCGTCGACGCATACTTCGAAAACAGTTATGAGAAGGCACTTCAGGCGTTGACACTAAATCGTACAGTCATCGATGCACCAATAGCTCGTCGAATCTTAGATGATTTGATTGAGGAAAACAGAACGTACTGGCCGGAATTAAAATCGGGCGAGACAGTAGCAATACGGTAACTAGAGAGGGGAGGCAATCCCCTTTCTCATTGTTCAGATTGATAACGCTTACAAGATGGGGAGTGAATCGAATGAGTCAATAGTTTGGAGTTTTTCAAAAGTTTGGAAAGGCGCTCATGGTACCGGTCGCTTTATTACCGGCTGCCGGAATTTTGCTAGGACTAGGTGCGGCACTCACGGGACCATTAGCCGATAGCTGGACGTTTTTACAGAATGGAACAGTAGAAGCGATCAGTGCTGGAATGTTACAAATTGGTCTTAGTATTTTTGCGAACTTACCAATCATTTTTGCAATCGGGGTCGCAGTTGGTTTGTCAGGAGGATCAGGGATTGCCGCACTCGCAGCACTCGTCGGATATGTCATTATGAATACGACAATTTCAATCTCCCTTGGCATCACGGCAGAAATGGCTGCCGAGAGTGGAGAATATGGCATGTTACTCGGTATTCCTTCCCTTGAACCGGTGTACTCGGAGGGATTGCGGTCGGGTTGCTCGCAGTATGGGTGTATAAAAAGTTCCATACGTTCAATCCACCAGAAGTGTTGGGATTCTTTGCAGGTGATCGTTCTGTAGGGATTGTGATGGTTTTCTTCTCGATCTTACTTGGATTTGTCATGATGCTCATCTGGCCGCCAATCCAATCGGCACTCACTTCAATGGCAAACGTCATCGCGAGTGATGCGACCAACCCTGCATACGTAGGGTTATATGGGATGTTGGAGCGGTTATTGATTCCGACAGGATTACACCATATTTGGTATGCCCCATTCCTGTGGACATCTCTCGGTGGAACAGCAACGGTCGGTGATACGGTCGTGAACGGTGATCAGTATGTTTTCCTCGCTCAAATCTCAGAAGGTGTCGAAGTGACGGCGGGACGCTTCATGTCTGGTAAGTTCCCAATCATTATGTTCGGTTTACTCGGGGCAGCGCTCGCGATGTATCGTCAGGCTGATCCGCACAAACGTCCTGTCGTTCGAGGCTTATTGATTGCAGCAGCCGGTACAGCTTTTCTAACAGGAATCACAGAACCGATTGAATTCACTCTCTTATTCGTGGCACCTATCCTTTATGTCATCCATAGTGTGTTGACGGGGATTTCCTTTGCGCTCATGTATGCGCTCGACACACATATCGGTTGGGCTGGAGGATCAGGGTTGATTGACTATATTTTAGTGAACGTCTTACCAGGAACACCACGCTGGTGGATGAATGTCGTCGTCGGCATTGGTTTCTTCATCGTTTACTATAGTATCTTTACTTTCGCTATCAAGAAGTGGAATTTGGCAACACCAGGGCGTGGCGGACAAGAAGCGAAACTGTTTACGCGTAAAGACTACAATGATAAAAAGTCAGGTCAATCAGCGATTCAAACAACAGCACTTGCGATTGAAGAGGCACTTGGGGGACGAGAGAACATCCGTGATATCGATGCATGCTTCACACGACTTCGTGTTGAAGTAAGTGATGTTTCTCAAATCAATGAGGATGAACTAAAAGCACTCGGAGCAGCTGGAGTCGTCAAAGTGAAAAATAACATTCAAGCGATTTTTGGAGGTCGCTCTGATTTATACAAAAACGAATTGCTACGCATTCATAAGGAAATGGATGAAGCGAATTGAAATCGGGCTCAACCGCATGGGTTGAGCCTTTTCAGTCTTCATACGTATAGTGCTACAAGACGTTCCACATGCTCTTTCATCATCTCCCGCAATACTCTCGGCGCCTTGACCTCCACTTCGGCGCCAGCTTTCAACAGCTGCCTCGACAAAAATGGAAGTTCTTCCTCGGGTACGTCCCATTCATTCTTATCTTCAATATCGGGTAATACATCTTCAAGTAAACGACGACCGAGTGACGTCAGCTCGAGTTGAACGGTCACACCGACTCGTTCATCACTTGCCTGAAGCAAGGTCACCAAATCCTCGCACTCAAACGTTTCATCCAGCAATTTGATTGCTTCAATCCGATCGATTCGATATTGACGAAGTCCCAGTTCAGACAGCCCGAAGACATACCACTTCATGTCAAGGAGTGCCATACCGACCGGAGCGACGGTGAACGTGCGTTGCCCGTTCGTCGTCCGATAGGTCATCTTCATCTTGTTTCGACGTTCGACCGCCTGATAGATTTCTTTCGTGAACGGCGCTTTGGGAATTTGTTTGTTCCCGAGCCACAGGATGTTTTGCTCCAATCGACGAATCTTCTCTGCGAGGTCGTGCGGCAACTCGTTCACGTACCAGTTTGACAATGTACTTCGTATATCCCCAAATGGCACGTCCGGGATGTGTTCCATCCATTTGAGCGTGAGGTAGAGGGCGACGGCTTCTTGTTCGCGTAGGTGGAGCGGTGGTAACAAGCGGTTCGGTAACATTTCATAGCCGCCCCCGGTTCCAGGCACACTCCAAATCGGATAACCGAGTTCTTCGAGCGATAGCATATCCCGTTGAATCGTTCGGATAGAGGCACCAGTTTCTTGGGCCAGTTCTTCCGCCGTGAAGCGTCGCCCATGATTGAGTAGCCGAATCAATTGTAAATGTCTTTTTTTCATTTAAATCATTCCCGTCATCTTTTGTCGTGTTTATTGATTAAGCTGAATATATCACGAATCAAGGAGGAATACATGATGCCGAATGCAGTGTTGTATATTGCGATGAGTTTAGACGGAAAGATTGCCCGGTCGAACGACCAACTCGATTGGTTGTTCGCGGTAGAGGGGGACGGGGACAACGGCTATGCTGATTTTTTCAAGACCGTTGGTGCTGTCATCATGGGACGGAAGACGTACGAGGAAGTGTTGAAGTTAGAAGAGGGAATGTATCCATACAAAGACATCCCGAACTACATTTTGACACGTCAGGCTGACCGTGAGGCCGAACATGTCACATTCACGGACGAACCGATAAAAGAACTCGTCAATCGGTTGAAGCAAGAAGTTGATCAAGATATTTGGCTTATCGGTGGTGGGGAAGTCATCAAAGCCGCGATGGAGCATGACTTGATTGACCGCTATGAGATTGCGATTGCGCCGGTCGTGTTAGGAGAAGGGATTCCTCTCTTCCCAGAAGGCACGAAAGAGACGAAACTTCGACTGACGAGTCACCATGCCTCCGGTCAATTTGTGATGGTGACATATGAACGATAAGTGAGCATCGAGTCCACATAAGGGCTCGATTTTTTATAATTCATCTCATTGTATAAAAACTGCAGACCATTAAGATGATCTGCAGTCATGGGGTCGCTCGTTCGCTTAAATGCGGTTCCCATACATCAGAAAAGTTGTGAACCGGTTGGACACTCTCTAACGTACGGAATTCATAATCTCGTTCTTTCGCATAACGAATGATTGTATCGAGTGCTTTCGGCGTCATCGAGTGATCGTGCGCTAAAATAATCGAAGCAATATTGGCGGCGCGATTCGCTTCGAGTCGGTCGAACACACGTTGCTCGACACGGGCATTGTCTTTCTTATACACATGGTCGAGACTACCGACGTTCCAGTCCCAAATCTCAAAACCGGCATCGGTCATCGCCTGCCAGTGTGCGGGTGACATGCCGGCGTCGCTCCCATAAATGGTGCGGGCCATGTTCGTATGAATGCCGGTCACTTCATAGATAAGTGCTTGTACTTCCTGCATCTGACGCACGGCCGTCAACGGTGTTTCATAAAATTCATCCCGGTCGTGTCGCATCCCGTGTAAGGCAATCAAATGACCTTCCGCAATGATGCGGTGAAGCAGATGCTCATTTCCTTCGATGTTCTTTCCGAGGATGAAGAAGGTTGCCTTCACTTGATGTTTCTTCAAGACATCGAGTAGCTTTCCCGTTTTCCAGTTCGGTCCATCATCGAGCGTCAAATAGATGAGACTCGGGTCGTTATAGGCCATCGGCTCCGGAATCGCAGCCTGTGACAAAGACCCAATCAGTAGAAAGATCGACATGAGCAAAAGAACGCGTTTCATCATTCCATTCAAAACTCCCTCAAATCAAAACCAAGCGACATGTGATACATACTTTATCATATGTTGGAGACATCGAGACGATAAATCTGTTCGTCAAGTTCTGTCTCGAAAAAGGTGAAATTCAATTTCTTCAATAGCGCGATCGATGCCGTGTTCGTCCCATGCACACCGGCTTTGAACGCTTCTGCTCCTTGGTCTTCCAAGTGACGAATCAATCCCGACATCACTTCAAATGCATAGCCTTGACGAGCGCGGGTGGGTGTAATCGTGTAACCAATCCAATAGGTCGAATCTTCTTGCTGGATATACACATCCCCAATCAATTCTTCGGTCATTTGGTCGATGATGGCGAGTTGTGTGCCGTGTTGAAGCGAGGATTCGCCGAGTAGGGCGTTCTCATATTCTGCAAAGCTGAGTCCTTTGAATGACTGATCTTTCATCCAATCCAAGTCATTTCGGTAAATCATGAATGATTCGATGTCTTGGCGTTCGAATGGGCGGATGAGGCAGCGGGTTGTCGTGAGCATAATCGTCATATCACTCACACCATCTTCTTATCTTTTTTGAATAGACCGACCAATAACAACGCCAGACCACTTAAGAAAATCACAGGGAAAATAAACCACATGATGAGTGCGGCCCATCCGTTCTGTACACTGATGGCGTACGAGAGTCCGATCGAAAACGCTAAGGCAGGGGAGATAGGAATCATAAGAGCGATTCCCCATATTTTCAATTTTGTGTTTCGTGCTTCGCCTGTACTGAACCAATACGCCACGAATGCACCTAAACCTGCGATGAGATATCCGATTGCGATCGCCATTTAATCAATCCCTTCTTCGATACGATGATTGTTTGACTTCGTCCTTACTTTCCATGTATATCACGAAAAATCCTGTCATAAATCAAAAAGACCGAGCCCTTCAGGGACTCGGTTTGTCATTATACGTGCTTCCGCTGAAACGCAGAAATTGCTTCATATTCCTCAGATAGGTGACGTGACAGGCGGATGTAGATCGGCAAAAGTTCGCGATACACATTCGTCGCTTCCATGTCCGGAGTATGCTCATGGGTCACTTGTGGTACCTCTTGGAACTCCTCGATGTCCCCGAAAGCGTATTCCCCGAGCATGACAGCCCCGAGACATGAACTCTCATGACTCTCCGGCACGACGACCGGTGTATCAAAGATGTCTGCCATCATCTGACGCCAGAGGCTCGACTGGGCAAAGCCCCCCGTCGCATGGATGCGGTTCGGGGCGCCCGTCAACTCATCGAGTGCGAGCATGACCGTATAGAGGTTAAAGATGACTCCTTCCAATACGGCACGGATGAAATGTTCGCGCTTATGGTGAATGCTGAGCCCGAAGAATGAACCGCGGGCGTTTGAATCCCAGAGCGGAGCCCGTTCACCCATCAAATACGGATGGAACAACAGTCCGTCGGCACCCGGTTTGACCGTCTCGGCGATTCGTGTCAACACATCGTACGCGTCGATCCCGAGTCGTTTCGCCGTCTCGACCTCACTTGCAGCGAACTCGTCACGAAGCCAGCGGAGGATGATGCCGCCGTTATTGACCGGTCCACCGATCACCCAATGCTTGTCCGTCAGTGCATAACAGAAGATGCGACCTTTTGGATCTTCGACCGGTTCCGAGACGACCGTCCGGATGGCGCCGCTCGTCCCGATGGTTACGGCGACGACCCCTTGTTCGAAGGCACCGACCCCGAGGTTCGAGAGCACGCCGTCGCTTGCCCCGATGACGAGTGGGAAGTCCCAGCCAAGCGTCTCGGTCACCTCAGGCGTCACCTGCAAGATTTCGGTTGTCGGGACGAGTTCAGACAAGCGATCTGAAGTCACACCAGCGACTTCAAGTGATTCCGTGTCCCAATCTCGTTGTTTCAGATTGAACAGTCCTGTCGCTGAAGCGATGGAATGGTCGACGACGAAGCGTCCCGTCAACCGATAGAAGACATATTCTTTGATGGAGACGAACTTGTCCGTCCGGGTAAAGACGTCAGGGTACTCCGCTTTCAACCAGCGCAATTTGGACAGCGGTGCCATCGGATGAACCGGGGTGCCGGTACGCATATGGAGGGCGCTCGCATCAAAGTTGCGTTTGATTTCTTGCGTATACGGATTCGCCCGACTGTCGGCCCACGTGATGCTGTTCGTGAGCGGACGTCCTGCCGCATCGAGCGCAATCAAACTATGCATCGCCGAGCTGAACGATGCGAAGCGAATCGGACCGTCCGCTTTGGCACGGACCGCCGAGACGGCTTCAAGCACGGCCCCGTAGATGACGACCGGGTCTTGCTCGGCCGTCTCCGTATCGGGCGTGAGAAGCGGATACAACACGTTATGTACCGCCAGTTGTTGATGACCGTTGAACAGGACGGCTTTCGTACTCGTCGTCCCGATATCGACCCCAATCGTAAACACACAATCACTTCCTAACTTAGATAATGAACAGGCTAATCAAGAACACGACAGCGAAGCCGGTGAGTCCGATAATCGTTTCCATGATTGTCCATGACTTGAGCGTGTCTTTCACGTCAAGACCGAAGTAACGGTTGACGAGCCAGAAACCTGAATCGTTGACGTGTGAGAGGACGGTCGCCCCTGAGGCGATGGCGATGACGATCAAACCGAGTGCCGCGCCTGTGATGTTTTGGATTTCAAGTAGCGGTGTGATGAGTCCGGCTGCCGTGACCATCGAGACCGTTGCCGACCCTTGGGCGACACGGACGACCGTCGCGATCAAGAAGGCGAGGACGATTGCCGGAAGTGGTGAGCCGGCCATCATTTCACCGAGGACGTCACCGACACCTGAGTCGATGAGGACTTGCTTGAACACTCCACCGGCTCCTGTGACGAGGATGATGATTCCGGCTGGTTCGAGTGCTTTCGTTGCGATCTCTTGTACTTCGTCACGTGAATACCCACGGCGTGTCCCGAGGAAGACGAATGTGAGGAGCGTCGCGATCGTCAAAGCGACAAACGGGTGTCCGAGGAACGTCAAGAAATCACGGACGGCGTTACCTTCATCCAAGAGAACCGCCGAGAGCGTGTTCGCCAAAATCAACACGAGCGGAATCAAGATGAGTGACAAGATCATTTTGAAGCTCGGCAGTTCTTTCGATGTGTCGATTTCTTCAAACTCCATGTAATCCGGAATCGTCACATGAATCTTCTTAGCAATATACTTCCCAAAAACCGGACCGGCTAAAATCATGGCCGGAATCCCAGCGAGGACACCGAACAAGATGACCCAACCGAGGTCGGCACCGATCAAGTTCGCAACAGCGATCGGACCAGGTGTCGGTGGGATGAAGCTGTGTGTGACCGCGAGACCCGCAAGGAGCGGAATCCCATAGTACAGAAGCGAACGTCCCGTCTTTTTGGCGAGACCGTATACGATTGGAACGAGAATGATAAAACCGACATCGAAGAAGACCGGGACGGCGACGATGAATCCGGTAATCCCGAGCGCCCATTGTGCCTTGTCTTCCCCGAACTTGCTGACGAGTGTCTGGGCAAGACGTTCCGCGCCACCTGATACTTCAAGCATTTTCCCGAACATCGCGCCAAGACCGACGACGACGGCGACGAAGCCGAGCGTTCCGCCCATCCCGTTTTGGATGGAGGCAATGACATCCCCGAGTGGCATGCCGGCTGCGACTCCAACAATTAAACTGACAAGTAACAACGAAACGAATGCGTGAAGCTTTGTGCGAATGACTAAAAATAAGAGTAAGAAGATCCCGGCTAAGGCGATCAAGATAAGTGTTGAGCCAGACATTGAGTATTCCCCCTAAATTCCAAATATGTAACCGTTTACAGTTCCTAGCAAAGGAAAAGGTCATGTCCCCGTGACCTTTTCCACAGATGTTACTTCTTGACGACCGCGTGCCCACCGAACTCGTTGCGGAGCGCGGCGACGACTTTTCCTGAGAACGTGTCGTCTTCGAGTGAACGATAGCGCATCATGAGCGACAGGGCGATGACCGGTGCCGCGGCTTGAAGGTCGAGCGCCGTCTCAATCGTCCATTTACCTTCACCGGATGAATGCATGACCCCGCGAATCTCATCGAGCTTCGCATCTTTCTTGAAGGCATTCTCTGTGAGTTCCATGAGCCAAGAACGTACGACCGACCCGTGATTCCAGACGCGTGCGACTTGTTCATAGTCGTAATCGAACGGGCTCTTCTCCAAAATGTCGAACCCTTCCGCAATCGCCTGCATCATCCCATACTCGATCCCGTTATGAATCATCTTTAAGAAGTGACCGCTTCCGGCAGGACCCGTGTACAGGTAGCCGTTCTCGACAGACAAGTCTTTGAAGATTGGTTCGATTGTCGGCCACGCGTCTGCGTCACCCCCGACCATCGTACAGGCCCCGTTCCGCGCCCCGTCCGTGCCACCGCTCGTTCCGCAGTCGAAGAACTTGATGTCCTTCTCGGCGAACTGTTCGGCGCGTGCGACCGAGAGTTTGTAGTTCGAGTTGCCGCCGTCAATTACGATGTCGCCGGGTTCGAGGCGCTCATATAGTTCAGCGAGTACCGCTTCCGTGACGTCGCCGGCAGGGACCATCGCCCAGATGACGCGTGGCGTCGACAGCTTGTTCACGACATCTTCGAGCGTCGGCACGATGGTGAACGCGTCCGATGTGACGTCCCCGACGTCCGTCCCGACGACTGTATGTCCATGGTCACTCAAGTTGAGGGCCAAATTGTATCCCATCTTACCTAAACCAATCAAACCAATTTCCATATTGTCACCTCTAAATCGAATTTTTTTCTATCTCCCCACTATAATATCAAATTAAATTCGATTTTCAATATAATTTACGGAATTTTATTCTTTTTTAATTGTGAAGTGCGAATCTTCATGCTGTCAGAGGTGAGATTACTATGTTAATGAGGAATAAAAAAGCGTTTTCGACACATAAAGTAAAGGATCTCATTGCGGAAAAAAATTCGAAACGGTATCGTTAAAAGAAAAAGGGTGAGACACATGGAATCGATGAACGGCCTGGCCCGCATCCGTGGTGCCTACACGAAACTGAGCAAGAAAGAACAACGTATTGCCGACTATATTTTGAAACAACCGGAGCGCATCATTCACCATACGATCAATCAAGTCGCTGATGACTTAGATGTCGCCGAATCGACCGTCTTTCGTTTTTGCCAACGCGTCGGATTCAAAGGGTATCAGGCGCTGAAAATCGCGCTCGCTACCGATGTCGTCGCGCCGCTCCAGGACATTCATGAGGATATCTCAAGCGAGGACACACCAATTGAAATCGCCGAGAAAATTTTTACATCGAATGTGAAGACGCTCGAAGCGACGCGACAAATTTTAAAGGCGACCGCGCTCGATGAAGCGGTGACACGTCTTCTTTCGGCTCGAAGAATCGAGTTTTTCGGAAGCGGGGGTTCGGCTGTTATCGCGCTTGATGCCTACCATAAGTTCGTTCGGAGCGGCCTGTATGTCACGGCGAACTTGGAGTCACATATGCAACTCATGTCAGCGTCTCAATTGACCGCAGACGACGCCGCTGTTCTGATCTCGCACTCAGGGGCCTCGAAAGATACGATCGACGTGGCGAAAGTATTGAATGAACACGGCGTGCCGACGATTGCGATCACAAACTATGCGAAATCACCTCTTTCGAAGCTTTGCGACATCGCGCTCTACACCGTGTCACAAGAGACCGAGTTCCGCTCCGAGGCGCTCGCCTCACGAATCGCCGAGCTCAGTCTGATCGACGCATTGTTCACCGTCGTCATGATGCGGCGCGGGGAAGAAGGACGTACGGCCCTGCAACATATGAGGAAAGCCATCTCGCTCCGGCGTATCTGAATCGTCTAAACCATCGTTTCGTTGCGTCGAATAATTGAAAAAGAAGTGACGGATTGGAAAGTAGAACCGGATGAAATCACTAAATAGGATTATGTTTTGGTAAACCGTGGAATTAATAATAGATAAACTGAAAAAGACAGAGGTATAAGAGGGGACACGTCATGAAAAGCATCGATTTTTTATCCACTGCGCATTACAACGTCTTTAAGCAATTGTCGCAACGATTGACAGACCCAGGGAACGTCGGGGAAGAATACTTTTCCGCGTTGTACGTCATTGCTGGTAACGAATGTGTGCGCGAGCTGCTGCTCCCGTACATTGATTTAGAGGCAGGAAAAATCCGCACCTCGACGATTATCGATGACAACACGTTTGAAAAGCCGGTGCTCGTGCTCGTCAAACTGGTTATCCATTTGTATAACAATAAAGAATGGGTGCTCCCGACCGAGCTGATCACCTTACCAGAGTCGGATTATCAGCTCGCGATGCAGGCGATCAACCTCTGTCGTGATCAACAATTCGATGAGATTGTCATCCCGAATGACGAAGAGGCTTAACGTGAAGCCTCTTTTTTGTTTTCTTTTTCCAGATGAAGGGTAAGTCAACCATGCATTCAAACGAGGGATCGAATTGAAGGAGGGACACATATGTTACGTGATTTTCCAACATCATTTTGGCGTGACGCCGCGTCTGACGAGACGGTGAGGCCGCTCGACCACGATGTGACGACCGAGGTCGTCGTCGTCGGAGCGGGCATCGTCGGGGTACAGACGGCGTTACAGTTAGCCGAGCGAGGGAAACAAGTCGTTTTAGTCGAGGCGGCCCGCTTCGCAACAGGTACGACCGGCTATACGACAGCCAAAGTATCGGCTCAACATGGAATCGTCTATACCGAATTAGTCAAATCCATAGGGGAAGCGAAGGCTCGTCTTTACTACGAAGCAAATATGGAAGCACTTCGTTTTCTTGAAAAGCAAGTCGAGACGTTAAACATCGACTGTGACCTCGAGCGTCAGTACGCCTATCTGTACACGCTTTCTTCTTCAAGTTCGGCGACACTGCTCGAGGAAGAAGAGGCGGCTTATCATCAGCTAGGCATCGATGGCGGTGACGCCACGAGTGAGGTGAATAGGCTGTTGCCATACGCCGTCAAAAAGGCGACTGTCATGCGTGACCAACTCCAGTTTCACCCGGTCAAATACTTACAAGGTCTGATGAAGCGGTTCCGTGAACTCGGTGGGACGCTCCATGAGATGACACGCGTGACCGGGATCGAGTACGGGACGCCCAATCGGCTTGAGACGAACACGGGTCATGCGATCGAGGCGCAAGACGTCGTCGTCGCGACCCATTTTCCGTTCAACGACTTCAAAGGGCTTTATTTTGCGAAGATGGAAGTCGAGCGGTCCTATGTCGTCTCAGCCGAGGTTGACGAATTTCCGGAAGGGATGTTTATCAGCGTCGACAAGCCGAGCCGTTCGATCCGGCACGTCAAACTCGAGAATGGGAAGAAGATGGCCATGTTCGGGGGCAAGAACCATGTGACGGGGCATAAGCAAGAGACGGTGGCCTGCTATGAAGCGCTCGGGGAGTTCGGCATGCGTCATTTCGGTGCCGAGACGTTCAGCTATCACTGGTCGGCTCAAGATTTGATTACGCTCGACAAAGTACCGTATATCGGTCGAATGACGGCAGACACCCCACACGTATACGTCGCGACCGGGTTTTCAAAATGGGGAATGAGCCAAGGGATTGTTGCGGCGTGTCTGATCACCGACCTGATCACGAAACGACAAAATCGTTACGAGGAGTTATACGATCCGACACGGTCGAAATGGAAGCTCGCGGACGCCGCCCGTTTCATGAAGACGAACGCTGACGTGGCGAAAGAGTTTGTCAAAGGCAAGCTGAAACCGTCACATAAGCAAGTCGGAGATCTCGGACTCGATGAAGGGGCGATCGTCAACCATGATGGCGAGCATGTCGCTGCATACCGCGATCCGGACGGTAACGTGTCGATGGTCGGAACAGCGTGTACACATATGGGCTGTACGGTCAGCTGGAACGAGGCGGAGCGGTCATGGGACTGCCCGTGTCATGGATCACGCTTCAAACCGAACGGAGAAGTCATCGAAGGACCGGCTGTTAAGCCGCTATCGCGAAAAAAATGAAGCAGAAGGAGTCGAAAGGGCGGACGTTGTCGGCCCTTTTTTCGTTTTCGCTTATCGAAAAAGGGTACCGTCTTTTTTTACTAAAAAAACTTTATTTTTTAGTAAAAATAAGTTAAGCTAAATGTGTAAATGGAAAGTAGAAGATTGAGCAAAGAAATGCTTGTCCAAAAGGATTGCCGAGTAAAAGGAGACGATTCAACTATGAGAGAGACCATGCACGTAGAATTTAAGAAACAGTTCCTCGAGGGCGCGACCCATCAGTTTTTTGCGCCTGGCCGAATTAATTTGATTGGCGAGCACGTCGATTACAATGGTGGCCATGTGTTTCCGGCGGCAATCACGTTTGGCACGTATATGCTCGTCCGGAAACGAAACGATCGGACATGCCGTTTTTATTCGATGAATTTCGAAGCAGATGGCATTATCGAGACGTCGATCGATCAGCTGACCTACCGGGAAGAAGAAGGGTGGGCGAATTATCCAAAGGCGATGTTACATTATTTGATGTCGCATGATGACGTGACGAGTGGAGTCGACTGTTTATACTACGGTAACATTCCGAACGGAGCGGGACTTTCTTCTTCGGCTTCTATCGAACTCGTGAGTGGCTATGCCTTTAATACGTTATATGCGATCGGTCTTGCACCGCTTGACCTCGTTAAAATCGGTCAGCGTGCTGAAAATGAATATATTGGTGTAAACAGCGGGATCATGGACCAGTTTGCGATTGGGATGGGGCGAAAAGATTACGCGATGCTCCTCGATTGTGACACGCTTGAATGTGAGTATGCACCACTCAACTTGAATAGCATGTCGATTGTCATCATGAATACGAACAAACGGCGAGAACTTGCCGATTCGAAATATAACGAACGGCGTGCCGAATGTGATCACGCGTTGGCGTGTTTGCAACAGGAGCTGAACATCTCGGCGTTGTGTGACTTGGATCAAGACGTGTTCGAGACACATCGACACCTGTTGACGGACGACACGCTATATCGCCGGGCCCGTCATGCCGTAACTGAAAATGCGCGCACCTTGGAGGCGCTTGAAGCCTTAAAAGCGAATGAAATCGATCGCTTTGGTCAGTTGATGAACGAATCACATCGCTCACTCGATCGAGATTATGAAGTGACAGGGATCGAGTTGAATACATTAGTCGAGGCAGCCTGGGAAAACGGCGCAATTGGCGCCCGCATGACAGGAGCTGGCTTTGGAGGTTGTGCGATTGCGCTTGTACATGATCAGGCGGTCGAACAGTTTATCGAACAAGTCCAGGAAACGTATACGCGTAAAATCGGTTATGCAGCAACCTTTTATGTGGCATCGATCGGTGCTGGCGTCCATGAGGTGATTGAGCAAGTGAAAGGAGAGGTAGGATGAGTATTTTAGTCGTTGGAGGAGCCGGTTATATCGGGTCCCATGCTGTTTATCAATTGGTTGACCAAGGAAGAGATGTCGTGGTGATTGATAATTTGGAGACGGGTCACGAAGCGGCCATCCATCCAAAAGCTCGTTTTTACCAGGGTGACATCCGAGACAAAGCGTTTTTAGCGCGTGTCTTTGCGGCGGAGCGGATTGAACAAGTAATCCATTTCGCAGCAAATTCGCTCGTTGGGGAATCGATGACCGACCCGCTCAAATATTACGCCAATAATGTATACGGGACGCAATGTTTACTTGAGGCGATGGTGGAGCACGGGACGGTGTCTCTCGTGTTCTCCTCAACGGCTGCGACGTATGGAGACCAGACTGTCATGCCAATCACGGAAGCGGCCGCGACGAACCCGACATCGACGTATGGAGAGACGAAGTTGGCCATGGAGAAGATGATGCATTGGGTCGAAACCGCACATGGCATCCGGTTTGTCGCACTGCGTTACTTTAATGTGGCCGGAGCGCGACAAGGCGGTGTCATTGGAGAGGACCATCGTCCGGAGACCCATCTGATCCCGCTCATCTTAGAAGTTGCCAATGGGAAACGTGAGGAAATCAAGGTGTTCGGTGATGATTATGAAACAGCTGACGGGACATGCATCCGTGACTATATTCATGTCGAGGATTTGATTGATGCCCATGTGTTGGCGCTCGACTATTTACGTGACGGAGGCGAAAGTGACGTCTTCAATCTCGGTTCAAACCAAGGATTCTCGGTCCATGAGATGATTCAAGTAGCCCGTGATGTAACGGGTCATGCGATCCCGTCGCGTGTCCAATCACGTCGGTCAGGTGATCCGGCGTCGCTCATCGCGTCTTCAGAAAAAGCGCGCCGAGTGCTGGGGTGGAAACCGACCCGCACGGATGTCACACGGATCATCGAGGACGCTTGGGCATGGCATCAAGCGAACCCGAGCGGTTACGACGAGGTGTTGATATGAGCCGCTGGATCAATGGACTTGTCGAGGCAGCGATTGAGGCGGATCTGATTCAATCGCGAGACCGCACTTATGCGAGAAATCGTTTGTTGGATTTGTTAAATGAGACGCCAGCTGACGAAGTGGCATCCGGATCGATCGTTCACCTGTTGGATCGTCTGATCGACGGAGCAGTTGAGACGGGAATGATTGAAGATTTCGTGGCCGAGCGCGAGATACTAGGGGCGAGACTCATGGACGTGTTCGTCCCGAGCCCATCTGTCATCGAGCAGGTATTTTATCAAAAATACAATGAGGATAAGCAAGCGGCGACTAACTATTTTTATACACTTTCAGAGAACTCGAACTACATCCAAACGGAACGAATTAAAAAGAACATTTCGTACAAAGTCGAGACGGCATACGGTGCGATTGATATGACGATCAATATGTCAAAACCTGAAAAAGACCCGAAAGAAATTGCCCGTCAAAAACAAAGCGGCGCATCGGGAGCGGGCTATCCGACGTGTCTTCTCTGTGTGGAAAATGAAGGATATGCCGGTCGGTTAGATCATCCGGCGCGGACGAACCATCGGATCGTCCCGCTCGAACTCGGCGGGGAAAACTGGTATTTGCAGTACTCGCCTTACGTCTACTATAACGAGCATTGCATCTTGTTGTCAGAAGAGCACCGAGACATGGTGATCGACCGTGGGACGTTCACGCGCCTGCTTGATTTTGTCGGGAAATTCCCGCA
This sequence comes from Exiguobacterium sp. KJ 601, assembly GCF_027161185.1. Taxonomy (GTDB): domain Bacteria; phylum Bacillota; class Bacilli; order Exiguobacteriales; family Exiguobacteriaceae; genus Exiguobacterium; species Exiguobacterium profundum. The sequence continues at coordinate 326,464 of NZ_JADHZG010000001.1, forward strand.
CTACTTTGCAGGGTCGAATGCGGATTTACCGATTGTCGGGGGCTCGATTTTGTCCCACGATCACTATCAAGGTGGACAGTATACGTTTACGATGGCCGATGCGAAAGAGCGTGAGACGTTCGTGTTCGAAGAGTACCCATCAATTACGGGCGCCTCGCTTCAATGGCCACTGTCGGTCATTCGCTTGAAAGGGAAAGTTCAAGCAGACCTTGTCGCTTGTGCGACGCACATTTTGGAGACGTGGCGCGGTTACTCGGATCAGGAAAACGATATTTTAGCCGAGACGGACGCTCCGCATAACACGGTCACACCGATCGCGCGAATGCGAGATGAGGTGTATGAACTCGATCTCGTCCTTCGAAACAACCGGACGACAGATGAGCATCCGCTAGGGATTTTCCATCCTCACGCAGACATCCATCATATCAAACGAGAGAATATCGGGTTGATCGAAGTGATGGGACTTGCGGTCTTGCCGGCTCGTTTAAAAGAGGAGTTAGAGGCCGTCATTTCCTTCGTCGAGACAGGTAGCGCCACGGTCGTCCCGATGCATCAGGCGTGGGCGGAAGAGCTCCGTGACCGGTATGACGGGAAGGAAGATGCACGAGCGTTTGTTTATGAAGCGGTCGGGCATAAGTTTGTACGTGGATTAGAGGATTGCGGTGTCTTTAAACTGACAGCGACAGGTGACGCCGGACTGAGACGATTTATTAAAGCGTGTCAACCGGCCCAAGAAACAGCACAATAAGTAGACGACATAAGAAAACCGCCGCCGAATCGGCGGTTTTCAGGTTGTTGACGAACCGGATCGCCTGTCGCGATTCGGTTCGTCTTTTTTTATATGTTGTCAAATCGATACACAGTTTCATGCTCGTAGTGTTGACCTGGTTCGCACCAGATTGAAGGGAGTTCTCCCATTTCGAGCGAAGCGGCAGGATGTTGGGTTTCGAAACAAATTCCCATGTGGGCCCCATTTTGTCCAGCCTCTAACACGGTGTCGCTCGTGAGCGCGTTTCCAGTGTAGACGACGAGGCCTGGATAGGTCGTCGTCACGCGAAGCCGTCGGCCACTTTCGGGATGAATCAATGTGACGTGATCGTGCTGTGTTGAGTCCAGTAAGAAGTAATGGTCGATGCCACCAAGTGCGAATCGCTGTTGCTCTGTTTCGTCAGATAGCGCGCTAGCGATCGGTTTTCCGTCCCGGAAATCGTAAGGTGTGTCATTGACGTCGCACATTCGTCCGGTCGGCAACAAATCCGGATCGAGTTCGATGAAGGAAGAGGCTTGCAGCGCCAAGTGATGATTATGAATCGTTTCTTTCGCGTCTCCACTTAAATTGAAATAGGCGTGATTTGTCAGTGTGAGTGGTGTCCGTTCACTTACTTCTGCATCGTACCGAATGATGAACTCGTTCGATGCGGTCAAGCGATACTCGATCATCACGTCGACAGTCCCGACATGTCCGCTCTCGTTCGATAACTTTGTCGTCAGTCGTAAGCCGACGTCTTCGTTCTCTTCGAACGGTTCGACATCGAATGAAACTTGATGCAATCCACCCGGTCCGCCGTGCAGTTGATCGGGCGTGTCCGACTCGAGATGGTGGACCGAATCACCAGTCTTATAGCGAGCTTGTCGCACCCGACCGGCGACGCGGCCGATCAGCGCACCCATATAGTTCGGGTCGTCCATGTATTGGTTTGTTGTCTCATACGTCAACAGCACGTTTTCGACGTTACCCGTTCGGTCTGGGACGAACAAGTGGGTGAGGATGCCTCCTCGGTCGAGCATTCGCAATGATAGGCCATTCGGGTGATTGAGGGTGAACGCGGTCACACCATCCGTTTGCTGCTTGGTTATATCCATTTCTCATCACGCTCCTTAGTTATAAGATACCGCATCTGTCAGCCTGTACAATACGGGATACTTTAACCATACAAAAACGAGAGGTAAATAAAAAGTTAAAAATTTACTAAAATTTATTTACTATTTTTACTAATGGTGCTATATTGAATTTGTAAAAGCGCTTACAATCACAGTTTCGGGAGGAACGGTTTATGAAATCGACAAGCAGATATACATTGTTAGCAGGAGGACTCCTTATGAGTTCAATCCTTGCCGCTTGTGGGCCAGGAGAAGAGACATCGGGGGAATCAACGGAAGCGAGCTCGAACGAGTTGATCGTTTGGGAGGATGTTGAAAAAGGCGAAGGGATCAAAGAAGCCGTTGCACGATTTGAAAAAGAAAACGACGTCAAAGTAAAAGTCATCGAGAAGACGTACGCACAACAAATCGAAGACTTGCGTTTGGACGGTCCGGCTGGGACAGGCCCTGACGTGTTGACGATGCCTGGGGACCAAATCGGGACAGCGGTGACAGAGGGACTTATTAAAGAGATTGCATTGACACCTGAAGAACAATCGATTTACACAGACGTCGCCATTCAATCGCAAATTGTGGATGGCAAAGTGTACGGTGTGCCAAAAGCTGTTGAATCGACGGTTCTCTATTATAACAAGGCATTAATCGATGAAGCGGATCTCCCACAGTCGCTTGACGAATGGTACGACTATTCGAAAGAAGTGACAGACGGGAAGCAATTCGGATTCTTAGCGCTGTTTGATCAAATTTATTACGCACAAAGTGTGATGAGTGGTTCAGGCGGTTATATTTTCGGACAGGATGACGCTGGAAACTACGACACATCGGATATCGGATTAGCGAACAAAGGTGCGATTGAAGGAGTTACACTCATCCAAAAATTCTATCAAGACAAGCTGTTCCCAGCTGGGATTATTGGTGAGCAAGGGATTAACGTCTTGGAATCACTGTTCACTGAAGGAAAAGCGACTGCCATCATCTCAGGACCATGGAACGTCGAACCGTTCAAAAAAGCAGGGATCGACTACGGTGTCGTCAAATTGCCTGAGTTGGCGAACGGTGACAACATGAGTTCGTTCCTCGGTGTGAAGAGCTACAACGTTAGTTCGTACAGTAAAAATGCCGAGATGGCAGAGAAACTTGTGAAGTTCCTTGGAGATGAAGAAAACTCACGGACTCGTTTCGAAGTGACGCAAGAAGTTCCAGCTGTCAAATCGCTCGCGAGTGACCCGGCTGTCACAGAGAGTGAAGTCGCGCAAGCGGTGGCGGAACAATCTCAGTTTGCTGAGTTGACACCGAACATTCCAGAAATGAATGAAGTATGGCAACCAGTCGACGCGGCGCTTCAAACTGTTGCAACTGGTAAAGCGAAACCAGAGCAAGCGATGAAACAAGCCGTCGAAACGATTTCTGGTCAAATTAAAGCCAAACATAGTAACTGATGCGATCGGCAGGCTCGTCCTGCCGATTTTATTGAACAATAGGACGTGAGGTGAAGATTGTGCAACATCGTCAACTGAGTACACTTTTGTCGATCATACCTGGTCTCGGACAGCTATATAATCGTCAGTGGCTAAAGGGTGGACTATTTTTAATCATTACGATTGCGTACGCAGTCGTATTCGTTGATTTATTGAATATGGGGTTATGGGGCATTGTGACGCTCGGTACCGAGGTCCCGCGGGATAATTCGATTTTCTTACTCGCAGAAGGAATCATTGCAATCATCGTGTTGCTATTCGGTGTGGCCTTTTACGGATTCAATCTACGAGACGCTTATCGAAATGGACAAAGACGAGACGAGGGCTTCTCACTCGGCTCGCTCCGACAAGATTATCTTGCGATGAAGGATGCAGGATATCCGTATTTGATCAGCGCACCATCGCTATTTATTCTAATTTTTGCTGTCATCTTCCCGATCTTATTCAGTTTCGCGTTGGCATTTACGAACTACGATCTCTATCATTCGCCTCCAGCGAATTTGGCAGATTGGGTCGGATTTGATACATTCGCCCAAATCTTCACGGTCGACATTTGGCGATCGACGTTCCTCGACGTGTTGTCGTGGACGGTCATTTGGACGGTGCTCGCGTCGACGTTACAAGTTTCCTTAGGGATTTTTCTTGCGGTCGTCGTCAACCAAAAAGAGATCCGCTTTAAAAAGACGATTCGTACGTTTTTCGTCTTACCGTGGGCTGTTCCAGGGTTCGTGACGATCCTCGTCTTCGCTGGACTATTTAACGATAGTTTTGGGGCGATCAATAACGATATTCTCGCCACGTTTGGCATCGATCCGATTCCATGGTTGACGTCTGCCGGATGGACGAAAGTGGCATTGGTGTTTATGCAGGGGTGGCTCGGTTTTCCTTACGTTTTCATCGTGACGACCGGTGTCTTGCAATCGATTCCTCAAGATTTGTATGAGGCGGCCACGATTGATGGAGCATCAGCGTTCAAAAAGTTCCGTCATATTACGATGCCGATGATCATGATTGCGATGGCTCCGATCATCATTACGCAATTCACCTTTAACTTTAACAACTTCAATATCATCTACTTATTTAATGGAGGCGGTCCGGCTGTACCGGGTTCGAATGCCGGTGGTACCGACATCTTGGTCTCTTGGATTTACAAGTTAACGATGCAATCCGGCCAATACGCGCTTGCGGCAGCCTTGACGATTTTGCTGTCGATTTTCGTCATCTCGATCGCGCTATGGCAATTTAGAAAAACAAACTCATTTAAGGAAGGGAAATGATGGCCATGAAGAAATTCAACCTACGAATTTTTCTATCGTACGCACTCTTGCTATCGGTCGTCGCCATCATCGTCTATCCACTTCTTTGGACGATCGGGGCCAGTTTTAACCCGGGAAATAGCCTTGTCAGTACATCGCTCATTCCGAAAAATCCAACGCTCGACCATTATCGAGAGTTGTTTGCTGGAAAAGAGAACTTGCAATACGTCAACTGGTATATGAATTCGTTGAAAATCAGCGTTTTCACGATGCTCGGAACGTTGGTGAGTGTCTCATTCACAGCGTATGCCTTTTCTCGCTTCCGTTTCAAAGGGCGGCAACGCGCGCTCACTTTGTTTTTACTTTTACAAATGATTCCTCAGTTCTCGGCGTTGATTGCATTGTTCGTTCTCGCTCAGATGTTAGGGATGATGAATAGCCATTGGCTTCTAATCATGCTGTACATCGGGGGACAAATCCCGATGAACACGTATTTGATGAAAGGGTATATGGACTCGATCCCGATTGACCTTGACGAGAGTGCGAAGCTTGACGGTGCGTCGAACACACGGATCTTCTTACAAATTTTGATGCCGCTCTGTCGTCCGATGCTCGCCGTCGTCGCAATGAACGGTTTTACCGGACCACTCGGCGACTTTGTATTGTCCTCGACGATTCTTCGGACGCAAGATGCCTATACGCTACCGATCGGGCTCTACAATCTCGTCAATGATGTGATGGGGGCGAGTTATACGACGTTTGCGGCCGGTGCGATTTTAATTAGTATTCCAGTTGCTGTTATTTTCGTTATGCTGCAGAAACATTTCGTAGCAGGATTAACGACAGGCGGAACGAAGGGATAAAGAGAACGTGATAAATAAGATAGAGAGAAGGAAGGGAAACGACAATGGCAACTTATGAACGGATCTACACGACGAAAGCGAAGCGCTTCTTACACGGGGGCGACTATAACCCGGATCAGTGGCTTGATCAGCCAGGAATCTTAGATGATGACGTTCGCCTGATGCGACTCGCGCATACGAATACGTTCTCAATCGGTATTTTTGCATGGCATTGTCTCGAGCCGGAAGAAGGGGTCTACCAGTTTGAATGGCTTGACGACGTCATTGAACGGATCGCGTCAATCGGTGGACACGTGATCCTCGCAACGCCGAGTGGGGCCCGTCCGACGTGGATGTCTGCGAAGTACCCTGAAGTACTACGTACGAATTCGAGTCGGGTGAAGCAGCTACACGGTGCGCGACATAACCATTGCTTCACGTCGCCGGTATATCGTGAGAAGACACAACAGATGAACCGTTTGCTCGCTGAACGGTACGGAGATCATCCGGCTCTCATCATGTGGCACATCTCGAACGAATACGGTGGAGATTGTCACTGTGACTTATGCCAAGATGCATTTCGGACGTGGCTCCAAGACCAGTACAGTTCATTGAAAGAACTGAATGATTCTTGGTGGGGGCCGTTCTGGAGTCATACGTATACAGAGTGGTCGCAAATTGAATCGCCATCCCCGATCGGTGAGAGTGCCGTCCATGGTATGAATTTAGATTGGAAACGATTTGTGACGCATCAGACGATTGATTTTTATAAACATGAGATCGTCCCGCTACGTGAACGGACGCCAAACATCCCGATCACGACGAACTTTATGGCCGATACGTTCGACCTGATCCCGTTTCAATCGCTTGATTATAGCGAATTTGCGAAACATGTCGATGTCATCAGCTGGGACGCATACCCAGCGTGGCATAACGATTGGGAGTCGACGGCTAATTTAGCGATGAAGGTCGGCATGATCAACGACCTTTACCGGAGTTTGAAACAACAGCCGTTCCTACTTATGGAATCGACGCCGAGTGCGGTGAACTGGCATCCGGTCAATAAAGCGAAACGTCCGGGCATGCATAAATTATCGTCGCTGCAAATGCTCGCCCACGGTTCGGATAGCGTGCTCTACTTCCAGTGGCGCAAATCACGTGGTTCTTCGGAGAAGTTCCATGGCGCTGTTGTCGACCACGATAACAGTCCAGACAACCGCGTCTTCAAAGAGGTGAGTGAAGTCGGTGTGACACTTGAAAAAATACAAGAGGTTGTCGGATCGGTTCGTCCGGCCGAGGTCGCCCTATTTTATGATTGGGAGAGTAACTGGGCGCTCGATGACGCACAAGGATTCGGTCTTGATTCGAAACGTTACCCACAAACACTTCAAGAGCACTATCGTACGTTCTGGGAACAAGATATCCCTGTCGATGTCATTACAAAAGAACATGATTTTTCATCGTACCAGTTACTTGTCGTTCCGATGCTCTATTTGATGGAAGAATCGCTCGCTGAACGATTCGAACAATTTGTACGAGATGGTGGGACGATCGTGATGACGTACATGTCTGGTCTTGTTGATCGTCATGATCTCGTGCACCCAAATGGTTGGTTGACGCCACTGCAGAATACGTTTGGCGTCACGCCGCTTGAGACGGACACACTTTACCCTTCGGAACGACAGTCTGTCCGTTACGGGGAAAGCCGATTCGAATTGAAAGATTATGCGACGCCACTCCGGATCGAGACAGCTCAGTCGCTTGCGGTATACGAAGATGAATTTTATGCAGGTACTGCTGCTGTGACGAAACATACGCACGGAAAAGGGGACACCTACTATATCGGTGCCCGGATGGATCAGGCGTTCCATCGTACGTTTTATGGACGGTTGCTCGATGAATTGAACATTGATCGTCCGGTCGCAATCAAGCATCGGGGAGGCGTTTCGGTACAAGTCCGACGTGCTGAGGATACGGATTATATCTTTGTGCTGAACTTTACGGAGTCACGCCAAACAATTGAGCTACCTTATGAGATGGAAGACCTTGTGACGGGAGTGAAACATACTGGGACAGTTGAACTCGACCGTTATGCTTCACACGTCTTTAAAGCGACGCGTTGAGAAGGGAGACGTCGACCGGTTTCGGTTGGCGTCTTATTTATGGTGTGAGGCATGTGACGTATTGGCTGACGATTGAATTTGCGTCTAATATATCGTTAAATGGAAGATAGAATAGGAAGTGAGTAAAATGGCTACCATTAAAGATATCGCCAAACGGGCGAACGTTTCGATTGCGACGGTTTCACGCGTTCTGAATATGGATCCGACGCTCTCGGTGACACAGGAGACGAAACAACGGATCTTTGAAGTCGCTGAAGCGTTGGATTATCGGAAAAAAGGTACGAAAAAAGGGAAGGCCCGTTCATTTGCAATGATTTACTGGCTGACGGATGAAGAAGAGCTGAATGACTTGTATTATATGGCGATTCGCCATGGCGTCGAGAGTGGTTGTCGTCATCAACAGATCCAGCTTCAAAAGATGACGTTTCCCGAAATTGCCCAACACGATTTGAGCGAATTTGATGGGGCCATTGTCATTGGGAAATACAGTCGACAAGAAGTTGATTACTTGAAACAGTTGCAACCTCATTTGGTCTTCGTCGATTATGATCCAAAAGATGAGGCAATCGATGTTGTGATGACGGATTTGAGACGCGCGACGGAGAAAGTCTTGTTTTACTTTGAATCGATTGGAATCGAGACGATCGGATTTATCGGAGGACGCGAATCGTCGAAAGATCAGGCGGAGACGTTCGTCGATCCTCGAGAAGTCACGTATGTCGAGTATATGAAAGAACGGAAACGTTACGATAAAAAATGGCATCGGACGGGGGCGTTTTCCTCAGAAGATGGCTATCAGATGATGCGAGACCTCGTCAAAGATGCGCTACCAGATGCCTTTTTCATTGCGAGCGACACGCTTGCGATCGGTGCACTGCGGGCGCTTCAAGAATCGGGATACAATGTGCCAACAGATGTCGCGGTCATCAGTATCAATGATATCAGTGTGTCAAAATATGTATCACCTCGATTGTCCACGGTGCGAATTCACACGGAAACGATGGGAGAAGAAGCGGTCACGCTTTTGCTCGAGCGTGTAGGTGGTAGGGAGATTGGTAAGGTCGTCACACTTGCGAGCGAACTTGTGCTCCGAGAAAGCCATCAGGCGACAGAAACACCGCGATGATGGTCATAATCACGCTTGAACGGAGTCGTTTTAGCAACATAAACAGGCTGCACGCAAAAAAGAAGAGGCAATCGCCCCGACTGATGTCGAAGTGATTGCCTCTTTGCTTTACTTAATTTGGAATTCTTGAACAGGACTGGCAAGCGTAGCATATACGTTACACGTCGTTCAAATGACTATTGCATCAAGAAATAAAATCTATTATCATACTTTAGAAATTGTTATAATCTAGTGAAGAGTTTGCATGAAAATGGATAAAACCATTTTCTTTTGCAAATGCTTTATTTTTTGCTTGTTGAGCCGATGAAACAGTAAGCGTCTTAATGTTGTGCGTTGTATCGAGTGTACGCAGTTCTTGGATTCGGTTTTTCGACCATTGATCTTTCGAGACGACATTATAATTAAAACTCTCCCACATGATACCGTCTACGTAACGGTATGTATGGCTCTTCAATGTACCGAATCCCCAATTTTGAATCAATGACAGCGATGGATACAACTCATTTAGCGTACCCATGAACTGGCTCATGCCGTCACGCTGGGCCGCTAGGACGTCAGGCTGTTCCGAGTGCTCGTTATCGATGTTACCGACCGTATCTAAAAACACTCCGTCAAGCCCTTTATCGACAATTTGTTTCTTCACTTCAGCGACAAGGATCGCTTGATAATGAGAGGACGTGATATCGGTCAAATAGGAGTCCCATTCCGCGTAGTGAACGCGTTCCCCGTTTCGATGGAAAAAGTCGGATTCATTCAATTGATTGATGAAGTCCGTGTCCCAGTTATCGGCTTCCATCGTGTTGATGTAGCCGTATACTTTCGTCCCGTACTTTTTGAGCTCTTTGATTTGAGCAGCTGTGTAATAGACAGGCTCAATGATCATGAGGTCATAGCGTTGCATCTTCTTGATCTTCGACTTGGTCGGAGCATCGTAATAAATTTTATACGACGCCACGTCTGCTAACGGATTGCCAGTTGTGGCGCTAGCCGTTGCCGGTGTCAACAAGGACATCCCGACGATGAACGCACAACACATCGCTACCGTACGTTTGAGTGAGATAATACCCATTAAAAAAACCCTCCTGATTGTGAACTGCTCCCCGTCAAGTAGACAGGGCAAATAATGAAAACCAAACTAGGCGGCTTGAGACCTGTATTCGACAGGGCTCAAGCCGTTTAGCCGTTTCTGGAAACGGTCATGGTTGTAGAACGATATGTAGGCCTCGATGGCCGACGTGAGTTCGCTATAGACCTGGAACTCACGCAGGTAGTACATCTCGACTTTCAGGGTACCCCAAAAGCCCTCGATCGGGGCGTTGTCGAGACAACGTCCGACCCGGGACATGCTGTGGGTCAGCCCCGCATCTTCTACCATGCGTTTGAACCCTCTCGATGTGTATTGATATCCTCGGTCACTATGGATCATCGGACCCGCTCCTTGCGGCCCCGATTCGTTATGACGGTGCGATCCGAGAAGTCGTCATCGTTCAAGAACTCGACCTGACGCGGTTACGAAGCTACGAGATGAACATGATGCAACTCGTGTTGGATTGGGCGGGGACACGGATCGAGAAAGCGCGGGCGATGGAACTCATGTTGACCCAACACGAGTTTGTCGAAGGGACTCAAATTTATCAAATGGCAGGTTTCGACGAGAAAGTGAAGCTCCAAGCGGCTCGCCATGAACAGTACGATCAGCCGTACAGCACGGTCGCGCTTCGGGTCGATCATGTCAATCTATCGCTCATCGAGATGGAATTGATTTTACGTCAATCGATGCGTGAAATCGATGTGATCGGTTATGATGCCGAGTCCGAGACGCTACATTTTCTACTGCCGGGTACGCCGCAAGAATTTGCGGACCGGTTCAAAGAGCGGATGGAGCAGACATTCTTAGTAAAAGGTGGGCAAAAACGATGACAGTGTGGATTTGGTTATTCTTGATCATCCATACGATCTGTCTCTATATGGCGTACCGGATCATCGCCCCGCGGATGGACGAGAACGAGCGCGGGAGTCTATTGATGATCTGTTGGATGAGCGCATTTCTCCCGATCATTGGCGAAATACTTGGGTTTGTAAGTTACCAGGTCGCACGTCGTTTCGCTTCGGAGAAGACGTTGCTCGATTACGATGAATATATCCAGTTCGATACGATCAACCTCGAGCGTTTGCAGCAACAGGCGAAGGAAGATCTTGATACGGTGCCGCTTGCGGATGCGATGTTGATGGATGGCACGCGTCGCAAGCAGTCGATGGCCCAACTCATGTCGACGCCGCTCGCCAACATGGAACCTTATTTGGATGCGGGGCTTGAACATGAGGACAGTGAGACGGTCCATTACGCGGCGACGGTCCGAAACACGTTGTTTGATCGTTTCGAATTGAGCATTAAACAAAAAGAGATGCAGCTGAATCCGGAACAGATCGATTCGTACTATCGATTGGTCGACACGTATGAGCAGTTCATCGATAGCGGATTGCTCGATGAGACGTCAAAACTTCGGACGATGGCAAAATTCCATGACTATTTGGAGCAGCTCGGACAAATCGATTCGACGGACTTCACTTATTTACAGGCTGCAGCCCGACTCGCCTTTAAACGTGGAGATGTCGATACCGGGGTACAGTTGGCTGATGCACTGACACGTCATCATGCATCGCATCCCGACGGTTATTTCATGTTGATCGAACATCATATGACGAGCGGTGACTGGTCCGCCTTGCGTCCGCTTCTCAATCGGATGAGCGAGGCGGTGGCGCCGCAGGACATTCCGGAAGAGCGCCGCTTTATTTTAGAGAGGTTAGAAGGTGTGACACAGTGAAAAAATCAATTTATGGCTATATTGCCGCCTTGTTCTCCATTTTGGTCTTAACGATTGTGGTCGTTCAGTTTTTACGACTTGATTACGGCCATCGCTTGATCCCGAATGAGAAACACGAGGCACGAACGTTTGACATTGTCGCAGGTGAAGAGCGTGCGCTTTCAGGTGAGGCGTTGCAGATTTATATTCATCAAAATGATGACGAACTCTCGACGTCGATCTTGAACAACCTCACGTCTGCGTTAGATTATGCAAAATTACCGTACACGAAGATTTCGAGAGAGGAAATTGAGACGCTACGTCCGTCAGCTTATTCCGTACTCGTCTTGAGCGGTGAGAATACGGACAAGTGGCCGTATGAGACGATCAAACGGTTCGTCGAGGACGGCGGACGACTCTACATCGCCGGGCGTTTCATCGATGCCAAATGGGCTGAACTGGTCGGTGTCGATGATTTCGGGGACTTTAAAGATGGAATCAACGGGTTGATTTTTGAACAAGAAATTTTCCCTGGGTACGTCGACTTGCCTCAAGACTCAGGGTTGTTCGTCCACAGCATCGCTGACGTCGAACTGAAAGAGGAAGCGGACGTCCTCATTTCTGCCAAAAACGAACCGATTCTATGGCAATCTCCTTATGGGAAAGGAGAAGTGATGTTTTGGAATACGACGTCGTTGACGGATAAGAACTCACGAGGCTTGATGGTGCAGACGCTATCGATGCTGTTCCCGGCGTTCATCGGGATGATGAAGACGACCGTCGCCATCGCCTCGGTGTTGTTCGCCGTCTTCCTCTCGTTCTCCGAACTCCCGGCGTTGCTGAACGCTGTAGCATTCGTTTTGTTCATGACGGTCAACTTGATTTGGGTACACTTTTTGTTCCTCAGTGCGGCGAAATTCTATCAGGCGGTTGCATATAGCTTTGTCGCCAGTGGGATCGTTGCCGTCGCCGCAATCATCATCACGGATCAGTTCTTGATGTCGTATTTGACGGAGTCTTTCATGAAGAGTTTCGCCTTAACGGCAAGTATGACGCTCGGGCTCGTCGTCACACTGTTCGGATTGTTCGCGTCGATGCTCCTTACGTTCCCGAACCGGAGTACGGTCGGTCAATTCTCGTTCTACCGTTATTTTGACCGCTATCCGGCACTCTTTTGGACCAGTTTCCTCTATAACATCGGCATCTGGGTCGGCACATGGATCATCTGGTTCGCGGAAGGAGGGAGTGTCCACCTCGACACATTCCGCTATCATCCGATCTATGACGCAGCCATCTTCCTCTCTTATTTGACGATAATTCCGACGATGACGATATTCGTTGTGTCGGTCGAGACGCGTTTTTATGAGCGGTATCGCGTGTTTTATGGATACGTGAACGAAGGTGGGACGTACCAACAGATTCAACGTTCGAAAGCGGCCATGCTCCTTGTCTTACGATAGGAGTTGCAGCGCCTGTTCCGAAACCAAGGACTCGTTTCGCTTCTTTTCATCCTGTTCGCGGCCGTTTTGTTCTCACTCCTCGGTCTGTCACCTGAGATTCGAGATGTCTTTCAAATGACGACGATTGGTGCCTGTTCAAACGCCATGGTGCTCGTTCTCACGCTCGTCCTGCTCTATTTTGAAGACCATCGGGGAGCGGCGTATACATCGGCCCTCTTCATCACGATGAATGCCGGGTTGACGTTCTTCTTGTTACCGCTCGGTCCTGACAGTTACGGTCTTAGTTTTGCGATTGGCTGCACCATTGCGTTCGCCTTCTCGCTCATTCGCTTGATTCGATACGTGTCCGAAATTGATTATCATACGTTTAGCCGAAACGAAACACCTCCACGGACGGATACGTTCCGTCGTGTCGGAGACTGGCTCAATGACCGCTCGGCTTAACAATCGCTGCAGATGGACTTTTAGAAAATGGGGTGAAGCACATGAAAACAATTTTTGTGACAGGTGGCGCGGGGTACATCGGGACACACACGACCGTTCAATTACTTGAGGCAGGATACGAGGTCATTATTTTGGATAACCTGTCCAACAGCCGACAAGAGGCAATTCAGCGAATCGAGATCCTGACGGGGAAGACGGTCACCTTATACGTAGGCGATATTCGAGATCAGGAATTGCTCGATGAAATCTTCTCGACGCACTCGATTCATGCGGTCGTTCACTTTGCCGGTCTAAAGGCAGTCGGCGAATCCGTCAGTCAACCACTTCACTACTATGACAACAACGTGGCCGGGACGCTCGTCTTATTGCGGATGATGGACCAATATGGGATCAAACGCATCGTCTTCAGTTCATCGGCGACCGTTTACGGAATCCCGACCACATCACCGGTCGATGAATCGTTCCCACTCAGTGCGACCAATCCGTATGGACGAACGAAGCTGATGATCGAAGAGATGTTGCGCGACCTCTATACGGCCGATTCATCGTGGTCGATTGCGATTCTTCGCTGTTTCAATCCGATTGGCGCTCACGACTCCGGGACGATCAGAGAAGATCCGTTTGATGTCCCGAACAACTTGATGCCATACATCACACAAGTCGCAGCCGGACGTCTGAAAGAACTTCAAGTGTTCGGAGATGACTATCCGACGCATGACGGGACAGGCGTGCGCGACTATATCCATGTCGTGGATTTGGCGCTTGGTCATTTGAAGGCGTTGGAGTATGTGGGGAAACACGTGGGAGTGGAGGCGTTCAACCTCAGGACCGGGAAAGGATACAGCGTCCTCGATTTGCTTCAAACGTTCCAACAGGAGAGCGGACAGACGATTCCTTATCAAATCACGGGTAAGCGAGACGGAGATGTCGCGGCGATTTTTGCTGACCCGCAAAAGTCGAAGGCCATTCTCGGCTGGGAGGTACGACATGACATCGAAGCGATGTGTCGGGACGCCTGGCGTTGGCAATCGAATAATCCGAAAGGGTACAGTGAATAAGTTCCATGAAGTAGGCGGTCATCACACGATGACCGTCTCTTTTTGTATTAGAAAGGATGGTGAACGGGAACACCTAATGGAACATCATTTTACTTAGGAGGGGTCGAATGAAAGCCTTGTTTTTGAACTGTACGTTAAAAGGTGGCGACATGACGTCGCATACGGAAGGGTTGATTCGTGATATCATCCCGCACTTCGATGTGCTCGATGTTGAATCTGAGATTGTTCGAATCGTCGATTACAACGTCACGTTCGGTGTGACGGAAGATGAAGGGGATGGGGACGAGTGGCCACAGATTTTTGAAAAAGTGAAGGCCGCGAACATTGTCGTGATCGGGACACCACTCTGGCTCGGGGAGAAGAGTAGCGTTGCCACCCAAGTGATTGAACGTCTATACGGCGGTAGCGGGCTGACGAATAAATCGGGACAGGCGATCTACTACAACAAGGTCGGAGGAGTCGTCGTCACGGGGAATGAGGACGGGGCGAAACACGCCTGTGCTTCGATTCTATATGGATTGTCCCACATCGGTTTCACCGTGCCGCCGAACGTCGATACGTATTGGGTCGGGGAAGCGGGACCGGGTGACTCGTACCTCGATGCTGGACGAGAAAATGAATTCACGAAGTCTCATGGCAAGACGATGGCATATAACCTCGTTCATTTTGCGAGAATGCTTAAAAACCATCCCATTCCGGCAGAAGGGAATACGATGGAATGAATCAAGGTCTCGACCGATGTTGGTCGAGACCTTGATGATTTACTCTTTCTTCTCCACCGCATGCCCACCAAACTCATTTCGTAATGCCGCAACAACTTTACCTGAGAACGTATCGTCTTGAAGCGAGCGTTGACGCATCATGAGGGAGAGCGCGATGACGGGCGTCGGGACGTCGTACTCGAGTGCCGTCTCGACCGTCCACTTGCCTTCACCGGACGCATGCATGACCCCACGGATGTCATCGAGCTTCGCATCTTTCGAGAAGGCGCTCTCCGTCAGTTCCATGAGCCATGAGCGAATGACCGACCCGTGATTCCAAACGCGTGCGACATCTTCATATTCATAGTCGAACGGACTCTTCTCGAGCACTTCAAAGCCTTCGGCAATCGCCTGCATCATCCCATACTCAATCCCGTTATGCACCATCTTCAAAAAGTGACCACTTCCGCTCGGTCCTGCGTACAAATAGCCCTGGTCGGTCGAGACGTCTTGGAAGAGCTGTTCGATTTTTCCGAACGCTTCCAAGTCGCCTCCAATCATCGTACACGCTCCGTGACGGGCACCTTCCATCCCACCACTCGTCCCGACATCGAAGAAATAGATTAGTTTTTCTTTAAAGTGCTCGGAACGTCGCATTGACTCCTTGTAGTTCGAGTTTCCTCCATCGATGACGATGTCACCCGGCGAGAGAAGATGGTGCAAGTCGTTCAAGACGTGCTCGGTCACGTCACCCGCTGGCACCATCACCCAGACGACGCGAGGGGCCTGAAGCGTGGAAACGACTTCCTGCAAAGAGTCTTTCGTCTCAAATTGACTCGTCGATACGTTTCCCGGGTCATACCCGACGACACGATGCCCATTGTCTGTCAAATTCAGAGCCAAATTGAGGCCCATTTTACCAAGTCCGATCATACCGATTTCCATTCGTTCCACCCCATTTGTAAGATTTAGTCCTCTATAGGGCATACCCGAAATAACGATTGCTCAAAAGGACAGGTTGCCCGAGATGTAGAATGATATATAAGAGCAGAAGTGATGAGAGGAGGGTGGCGATGTTTGAAAGTATGTTTCGACTGGCCGTGGACGTCAGGCATCGATTCAAAGACCATCATATTAACGATTATAGTGCCACACTGGCGTTTTTTTGGTTTTTAGCCATCTTTCCGACGTTTGTCGTCCTCTTCGCCGTGATGGCATGGTTTCAAATCGATGACGCGCTTCTCATCGAGCAGATTGAAACGCTCATTCCCGGTTCAAGTGTGCGTGAGCTGTTATCCATCGTCTATGATGTGAGCGGAAACTTGAACGGCGGACTGTTATCGGTCAGTGCCATCATCGCGTTTTGGTCCGCTTCGAACGGGACGGCACGACTCGTCAAGCTGACGGTGTTCGCATATGGGGAGACTGAAGCGCGTGGCTATATCTTCCGACGGTTGATCGGGTTGCTCGTGATTTTAGCAGGGAGTATCGGGGCGGTCATCTTGATTGTGTTTCATCTATTCGGTCAAGAGTTTGTCGAACTGATTTATGCCCTCTATCCAAAAGTTGAAGAATTCGACCGCTTGTCGACTCTGACGCGCTATACGGTCTCGACGCTCATCTTGATCATGGCGTTCTCGCTCTTTTATAAAATCGCGCCACAACAGCGAGTGCGCTTCATCGAAACACTTCCCGGAGCCGTGTTTGCGGTCATCTCGTGGCAATTGCTGTCGACCGGATACAGCGTCTATGTCGAACGTTTCTCGATTCTCGGGGATACGTATGGCACGATCGGTGCGGTCATCCTGCTACAGATTTGGCTCTATCTGACGGCGGCGACGATGCTGATCGGGGCAGAAATCAATGCAGCCTGGCCCTACCATATGACCCGTCAACCGATCCGGACCCATTTCCCGTAACAAAAAAAGGGATATCGTGATTATTCTTTGTGAACATGCTTTAAAACAACCCGTGGCATGGGAATAAACTAGTACTATTTCACGGAAGAAGGTGTGGCCACATGGCGAAACATCGTAAACCATCAAAGTGGAAAATCGTACTAGGGATTGTAGCAGGCGTCATGGCCTTGGTGCTCATCACGGGTGGCGCGTTCGTCTGGTCAATGGTAAAAGAAGTCGATGACACCGTCGCACAAGTGAATGACAACTTGAAAATCAGCAAAGAGCGCAAGCAGGTCGAGACCATTGAACGCAAAGAGTCTGTTTCCATTCTCTTGCTTGGGATTGACCGACGCGGAACCGAACAGGGAAGGAGTGACTCAATCATCGTGCTGACACTCAATCCGGAACTTGATGAAGGAGCGATGCTCTCGATTCCCCGGGATACAATGACTGAAATCGTCGGGAAAGGGACACGTGATAAGATCAATCATGCCTATGCGTTCGGTGGGGCCGAAATGGCAATGAATACGGTCGAGAATTTCCTCGACATCCCAATCGATTATGTCATCGAAACGGATATGGAGGCATTCAGCGACGTCGTGGATGCACTCGGAGGCATTACCGTTATGAATAAATTTGCGTTCTCGACAGAAGATTACACGTTTCCCGTTGGTGAGGTGACGTTAGACGGAGAAGCGGCACTCGATTACACCCGGATGCGCTATAACGATCCAAACGGTGACTTCGGACGTCAAGAACGTCAGCGTGATGTCGTCGCCGCCATCATCGAAAAAGGGCGGACGGATTTCTCACTCGACAAGGTCACCGCGTTACTCGAGGTGGTCGGCGATCAGGCGAAGACGAATATCGAGCTCAATGAATTCGTCTCTTTGTCGACGGACTATATGAACGCGTTCCGTAACGCGAGTGTCTTACGGCTTGAGGGTGCGGGCGGATTAGAGGGGGACGGCATCTATTATTGGAATCCAGAATCTTCTTCGTTGAATGGCGTTCAGGAAGAGTTGAAACGATTGATGGAGTAAACTGTCTGACCCAAGTCGGACAGTTTTTTTGTGTTTCAAATGAAACGGAAAGTGGGAGAAATAAAGAGATGCCAAGGAGGGATGAGTCATGAAATGGGAAACGATTGAAGAGGTACTCCACGAACTCGGGGAGACCTCGCAAGAAAAGTGGGAACGGTTGTTTGAAAAGTGGTCGGATCATCGTTGGCACGACCATGAACGCCCTTCTGAAAAAACAAACGTCTTGTTGGTGGATGCCGGTTTTATCCTGACTGACGGACGAGCGAACCTCGAGGCTCTCCATCAATGGTTAGCCGATCATGTCCAAACAACGGTGAGTGATCTCTATCTCGTCTCCCTGTTTCCGTATCAAACGAAACAACAGGACACAGCCATCGACTCGCGGGTGCAATTGTTCGAAGACTTAGGACGTTTCACCGATGAGTTCGATTTGATTTACGAGATGACGCCTGAAGCATGGAATGAGTCACAACTCGACCTTGTCACCGTAACAGATGAACTGATTGAACGTCTGGCGTATGGAGCGACGAAAATCCGTGTCCATGTCGAGTCGTTTCGCGGAATAGAACCGGAACGAGTCAAACACATCCTCAAACTGTGGCGTACGATTATGCATACGTATAAGCCGAATGCACAGCTCATCGTTGCCAATGAACGTGTCGATTCAGTCCTAAACTTTGAGGAAGAGGCGGACGTCGTCTGTCATTTCGACTTATCCAGTCATGTCATTTTAGCGTTTGCGCAGGCCAATGTGACACGATTGACCGATTGGGCGAGTCAGGTGCATCCGCTGAGAGCCGATCAAACCTATTTCAACTTCCTCTCTTCGGCGGAACGTGATCCGTTTGAGAAAAATCTGATGGACACTAACCCAGATGTGATTCTCGCAGCCCACAGTGTATTGTTGTCGCTTCAAGGGATTCCGTTGATTGATTACCGAACTTTATTTGGGGTGTCACAACCGGTTGAACAGGAAGATCTCGTCCGAGCATTGAAACGCGATCCGGATCGACTTCGTGTTTATGAAGGGATATTGAGCCAATTGAATGTGAAACGACTCCACCCTGCCTTGTCCCCTTACATTGGTCAAGAGGTCCTAAATCTCGATCGGCGCGTTTTCGCTGTTAAGCGAACGCATCAAGAGGAGACCCTACTGTTATTGACGAATATGAGTGAAGAGACGGTGCAGACGGATTGTGAAGGGACGAGTCTCTTTACAGAAGAATGGATGACAAATGTAACGCTTCGCCCGTATGAATACGTTTGGCTAAAACAATCACACAATGGAGAGTGAACACTCATGATTGATGTACATTGTCATTTGTTGCCTGAAGTAGATGACGGACCACGCACGATGGAAGCGTCCCTTCAACTCGCAAGGCGTGCAGTCGAAGAAGGGGTGACGTCGATTGTCGTGACCCCACACGCGTATCATCCGTACTTCGAGACGGAGCATCATGACATCACGAAAGAAGTCGCGCATCTACAACAACGACTCGATGATGAACAGATCCCCTTGACCTTGTATGTTGGACAAGAGATTCGAATTTTTGGAGAAATGGTCGAAGCGTTGGAGTCCGGAGAGGCACATTCGCTCGCTGGGTCACGATATGTCCTCGTGGAACTGCCGAGTCAAAGTCTACCAGCTTATACGGAGTCCTTATTCTTTCAACTACAGGCGGCTGGATACGTTCCGGTCATCGCGCATCCGGAGCGGAATCGTGAGTTTGCACTCCATCCAGAAAAATTGCATCATCTCGTATCGTCGGGTGCGTTGTCCCAAGTGACAACAAGCAGTTTGACAGGACAGTTCGGGAGACAGATACGGGAACTCGCACTCACGTTCATCAGTAACGGGCTGAGTCACATCGTCGCCTCCGATGCCCATAACGTGGAACATCGTGATTTCAATTGGTTAGCGGCGAGACAGGAAGTCATCAACGAATTAGGGGAAGAGATGTGGCAACAGCAGCTCCGCTTTACGGAGGCGATATTAGCCGATGAACCGATTGCGGTGAATCCGCCTCATTTGCCAGAAAGAAACTGGCGAGGGCGCTGGAAGTGGTAAATCAATTGCCCGATGATGGGGTAGAAAGGTGATGGCATGAAACAAGCGACGATTCAAAACGCCAACGGCATGACACTATCCGCCATCGACTATGGCTGTGCGATGACGGAACTGACGGCCCCGGACCGGGAAGGGAATCTCGACTCGGTCATCTTGAAGTATGGTGACGTCTCTCAATACTTAGAAAACCCGGTCTATCTCGGGTCGGTCGTCGGACGGATTGCCGGACGGATTCGTGACGCAGAGATCGAGGGTGTCGCCTTGACCCCAAGCGAGGCGCCCCACCATATTCACGGAGGTGACAAAGGCATCACGGCCCGTTACTGGGAGATGGACGCCGACGAACAGTGCATTCAGTTCACGTATCTCAGTCCGGACGGGGAAGAAGGATACCCGGGGAACGTCTTCTTAAAAGTGTTGTATGAACTGACGGATGACAATGAACTGATTGTCACGATGACAGCGGAGACGGACCAACGGACGTGGATCAACTTAAACCATCATAACTACTTCAATCTCGGCGGACGCCCGACCATCCACGACCATGAGCTGACGCTACCAGCCGATTCAGTCGGGGTACTCGATGCGGAGTCGCTGCCGACAGGAGCGTTGCGGGATGTGGGCGGGACGCCGTTCGACTTCCGAGACGGAAAACCGGTCCGAGAGGCGCTCGTGTCGGGAGACGAGGCGATTGAACGGGCGAGCGGTCTCGATCATCCGTTTATCTTGAAGGATGAACCGATTCGATTGCATGACCCGGTGAGCGGACGGACGATGACGGTCGAGACGAATCAACCGGTCATGGTCGTCTACACAGGGAATTTCTTGAGTGAAGAGACACCGGTGACGCTCAATGGTCGACAAAAACATAGCGCGATTTGTCTCGAGGCACAGGCGTTCCCGGACGCCCCGAACCATCCGGACATCGCGACCTCGATTGAACTGAAGCCGGGTGAACTGTATCATTCTCGGACAGTGTATCGATTTGGGGTGGAGCAATAAGAAAGGTCATCTCCTTGTTCTAAACGAAGGAGATGACCCTTTCTTATATTTTGCATATCAATTAAGTCGTACGTAATAAAGGATTAAGATGTTTTTTTATTGCGTCTCATATATAAGAGAATGGCAATAATGAAGACAATTAATACAATGAAGCCGACAAAATACCATGTAGAGTCTATTGAATTGGAAGACTCTTCACTAGATGTTGCTTGATTATTCGAGAGTTCATTAGCGATACTTGAACTATTTGTAAAAATAGCGCCATTTTGATTCTTCACTGCCACACTAAATGTTTCGTTTGGAAAAGCCAGCGTTTCAATAAGTGTTGAATCAATCGAATTTTGAGTTGACACAACAATCATTGCTTTTTCATCATTCCAAGGTGAAGGTTGGATCCATGCATACTCAGAAGACGTTTCAGGAATGAACCCATATTGTGCTAAGTCAATTTGATTGTTCTTCGTCACAATCCAATCTTCCTTGTGCTCGTTAAAGAGTGGACTTTGTTCCGGATTCCCTATTAAGAAAATCGATCGATCTGTCACCATATCTTCAGTTACATCACTAGAACGTACAAATTCGACTTGCTCTGTTAAAGGAGTAACAGGTATTCCGCTCATCACATCGGCCAAGTTTTGTAGTGACTGGATATTCGAATCATCAGGAATGACGAATAGGACACCTGAATCTGTGGAGAAAAGGCTAGCCATATTTAAAAAGACTTCATTGTTTGCTTGTTCATTGCTTGTTGGGAGCGTAACTTGACTGTCACTAGAGATAAACATCCAACGCTCCAAGTCGTTCGCATTGCATGGTGCTTCTGAGCGAAGTCCATTTGCTTCGAACGATACATCTAAGAACGTCGCTTTTTTTAAGGTCGATGCATCAACTTGAATCGTATGATGTTGCCACTCATTCTCTTCATCTAGTTCTGTTAAAGGGATAGAATGAGGGACACCATTTACCCAAGCAATCAATTCAGGAGCAGAACCACCATTTTGAGCCGGCACTAAGTTTTCTGAAGCTTTAAAGCGAATATCTAGCTCCACTACAGATTTTTTATCGATAGCCGGTAACGGATAGTAATAGTTTGGACTCATTGCTTCACTGCCACTTAGCATCAAATCTGAGGCGCCAAGTGTTTGTAACGTAATCATATTTCCGTTCTCTTGAATAGATGGTGAACTGGATAAGATTAATCGGTCACCATTCAATTGTTGCCTTTGTTGAACAAGAAGGAGATGATTCAGAGTCCCTTCGAAAGCATTAGAATCTTCGGCAAGTACGAACATTGCATCGATAGCTGCATCTTTATCAGTTAAACGAGCTTGTTCGAACAAAACCTCTTCTTCTGTTGGAAGAGATTCAAGATTTTTAATTAAATCCTTTACCGGACCCGTAAATGAATCAGTCTGCCCAACAAATAGATATCGTCCATTCAATGCTTTTAGTTGTTGTTCATATTGAAGAGATACGTTATCTGGATCTGTGGCATCCCCCTGCAACTGGCGGTAAAGCAGAAGTCCTGCCTCTAATGACATGGTATCTGGTGAATCTGGTAGCACGACAGTTAACTTCTGATTCGTTGTTTGTGTGAAAGGACTTGGATAATCATTTAGTGAGAGTTCAGATTGATTCCCGATAGATACTAGACTAGAAGGGCGAACAGTAAACCAACTACCAGATGTGTTACCTGTGTCGCACATCCTGCCTTCTGTAATACCAGTGAATTGAACAGTGACTTCGTGTGTGCCTTTTGTCAAGTGTTCGTTCTGTAATGGGATTTTCACATTTCCTTCTGATGACTTTTTCGTTAATGCAACAGATTTGAGGGGTTCACCGTCAATTTCGATTGTTAGAGCAGACGGGGGAATTAACAATTCAGAATGCTCCCAATCAAGAGATAAATATTTAGTCGAATCTGCTTTTTCATTTCCTAGAAGAGTATACGTATAGGTTCTAGAAGATGTTTCTCCAGGTAATACCTCATCACTTGTCGTCAATAGGCGTTCACCTGCTTCATTTGTCGAATCAATCGGTAGTGAGGAACGCAATTCAGTAGCTGCATCAACAGAAGTTGTCGATAATAACAAGAATGTACTTAGTAAGTAAGGCATATAAGGTTTCATAAAATCCTCCTCTTCAGTCAAATCGGTCTGTTTTATACCATTTGACTTCTTGATTAAATAGCACGCGCTTCATTTCCAGGTAAAGCGAGTAAATGACAAGCACAATCCACAATTGGCTGTACGTGAAGTACATCAGAATAACGGTAAAGAAATTCTGCACATTAAATTCGGAGCGTTCGATACTGAGTGTGACGAATACTTCGGTCACAAATAGTAAAAATGCGAGAATCCATAAAATCAATGTGATATTTCCAACTTCTAAACCGATATCAACAAACAAATTAATCACAAATAGACTATTCGACAGAATCACGCCAAAGAAGAATAAAAAATAAGTGAAAAAAAAGTAAATGATATCGAAAACGATTTTCTTTCGTTTTAGCGAAAATAATTGACGCATGAATTTGAGAACAACGTATTGATTCCCGCGTGCCCAACGCGTTCGTTGTTTCCACCAAACTTTTAATGTTTGAGGTTCTTGTTCCCATGTGATTGCGGCAGGGAAGAATCGAATATGCCAACCAAGTTCATAGACTCGAATCGTGAGTTCGGTATCTTCTGCTAACGCTGCTTCATCCCAGCCGCCAAGTTCTTCAATAATGGAACGACGGATGGCGAAGTTGGTTCCAGGAATTGTGGCAATGTTAAACCACTTCCATCTACCTGCTTGTGCCATCCATTGAAAACAGATGGTCTCGATATTGATCAAACGAGTCAGCAATGTTTCATATGCATTGGTAACTCGGAATTTACCGACAACTGCTCCTGCATGAGGGTCATTTAATAGACCCATCACGAGATGATAGACACTATCTTTTTCGGGTGTGTTGTCTGCGTCGTATACGACGAGCACATCACCGGTAGATTGCGTCAATCCGTAATTTAAAGCAGAAGATTTGCCTTTACCCGCATAAGCAGGTGTAGTTTGTACAACATGAATAAAAGAATATTTGTCGGCGAACTGTTGAGCGATTTCTCCTGTTCGGTCAGATGAATTATCATTGATTAAAATGACTTCAAGTTTGTCATGCGGATAAGCGATACGAGCCATTGCCCGAAGCGTAGCAGCAATGACCACAGCTTCATTGTGTGCAGGTATTAAGACTGAGACTTTAGGTAGGTCTTTCATGTTTTTAGACCACTCAGAGATTGGATCACGAAACGTCATGAAGTGCCAAAACCCACCTTGCATTAAAAACATGTGGTATAGAAGCATCGTCCAAATCATGACGAGAGAGAACAGGAAGAGTACATTTGCCATGATTAACCACGCTCCTTAAATAATCGTTTTTTACGTTGCGTGCGAAGATAGAGGGTATAGACTAGAAACATCAGTACGGCAGTAAACGTGATGATCGCTAGAGCCCAAAGTGATTTTTCAAGAAAAGAGTTTGGCATATGCAATTTTAACTGACTCCATACAGGGGAACGATTGTCTTGAAGAGATATCGTTCCGTTTGAAGTTTGAATTGACACATCCTCTGTACGGACCCACTCATTTTGATTACGTAAATTTAACCACTGGAAGCCAGGTGTAGATTCCATCATATCTATAAGATCCGCCAAATGCTCCATGCCGATATACGGGTGATAGAATCCTCCAATCATGGATTCTCGAACAAGCATTAATTCATCGCGAGCCCGACGCATTTCGTCAACAGGTCTTGGTAAATCAGTTCTTACATACCCAATGGTTTCAGGGTACAAAGTCATCCCATGTAATAATGAAGGTTTTGAGATATAAGGGGTGGAACCCATTATTTCCCAATCGGTTTGACTCCATTGAATTTGTCCGAATATATTTGAAAATTGATTAGCGGTTAACTCATATCCAGAATGTGACATGGTGTAGTGTGGAGCTTCAAATCCTATAGGGTGAAGTCCTAACGTTACTAATTCATGAATTGAGTTTGTTAATTTTGAGTTAATGTATGAGACTTGATCATTTAAAATGTTTTTACGATACATCTGATAATCTTTTTCATTGCTAAATGATTCTCTAAACTTTAGTGTTGGAGGGGTTTCGTTCTCAGCAACGAGGACAGGTTGATCGTTTTCTACATCCCAAAATTCGAATCCCTCTCCTGTTTCAGAAAAACGATATTGATGAGTATAACCATGAGAGATGACAGAGGCTCCTCGTTGCTCAAGCTCCTTAATTACTTTAAGTAATTCTGGGCGATCTGTGTAATGGACATTCTGTTGTGATTCTGGGTCAATATACACTGTAATGACAGCTAATATAAGTGGGATATCACGATTCAATAAGTATTCTCCTACTTCCTTGAGTAATGACGGGTCTGTACTAGGATTTATATCCTCTAATCTGATATATCCCAAATGTTCATTTTTTCCTTCTACGCTAAAGAAATCAAATAGGCTATCTGCTACAAGTAAAGAAGAGCGATTTAATAAGTTATAAATACCAGAATAAAAATAATTTTCTGATTGAACTATGATCGGTGTTTTCACATCTTGATGTATAAAACTTGCTTGTACGGTGTGGTCTCGATTCTCTACAGATAAAACAGTGTCGGCTAGTTCAAAAGTCAAACTCTTATTAGTACGTTCTTGATGAAACTTAGAGACACCTTGCTTTTTTTTCGTACTAATGTTTTTAAACGCATCAAGTTGATTTACATTAAATCCAATTCCATAAATTACAGAGCTCGATTGATTAATTTGTTTACGAGTCTCTAAAGGAATTGTTGAAGGATTTAAGCCAAAGTAAAAAAGATGGCTAGTTTCATCTAAAGAATCGATTGTGACTTCCGAATCTCGAAGAATTTCGATATTTTCAGTGAAGTGCGATACTAAGGCATCGAGTTTATATACTTCTGACGGTACTTCTTTTGATTTTGAACTGTAGATAATAGTAACGTTAGGACTTTTTGCGTGAGTGAGCTGTGGGATAAACAATATGAATAACACGAGAAACAGTACTTTATAGCGCATAGCTCTTCAACTCATTTCTCATTAATCCAAGTACTTCATCTGGAGATTCAATACCAGCTTCTTTTGTAACAGTATAGTGGGCAATATGATTAGTAAATGAGACCGTTTTGCCATTTGAAATGTCATAATCGCCAATCATATGTTTAAAGCGATTTAATATGATTTGCATGTTTTCTTCAGAAGCATATGGCAAAATCAGTGCGAATTCTTCTGTAGAAAGTCTGAATTTTTTATCTGTTGTTCGTGTGGACTGATGTAATCGTTCGCTAAAGAACTCTAAGAAGCGAACTGATTCGTCAGGACCATACAATTTCTTGAATTCAGAAAAATGATCAATTTGGTATAAAAGAATGGTGAAAGATTCCCCATGACGATTCGTCCGATCGATTTCTAACTGAAGTTCGAGTTCGAATCGACTCTCGTTATCAAGACCCGTTTCATCATCAATTGCAACGAGACGTTTTACTTTTTCTTTTAACGCTAAATTAAGCTGTAATAGTTGATTAATTTGTTCGTAGACGTTCCCACTTAGAACAACTAATCCAAGTAGCCATAATCCGTAATAAAATAAAGTAGCTTCTGAAAATAAAAATGTTTGGTCTGCCGGACGGAATACAACATTCCAGAAATAGAGACTACCAAATAGAAATAAAATGATTAGAGCAGTAAATAATCCCGCACGTAAACCTGTGAATAAACTAACAAACAAGGCAACTGCAATCAGAATCAATCCTTCACTTTGTACGTCTCCTAAATCGGGGATGAAAAGATAAAATAAAACGACCGCAATTAATAACAAACCTATATAAAAATTAATAAGATTCTTTTTACGGAATGAGGTATCCATCTAAAAGTCCTCCTTCTGCTAGTAAAGGTAATAAATTATCAAACGAATGAGTTTCTTTGTTCGATACGTCAATGTATCCACCGTAGTATTCGGATGACGAATCGGAAATCATAAACGTCTTTAAATGTTCCATAATTGTCTCGGCAAATTCCCTTTCGTCACGTTCGAGTAAATAAAAAATAGCTAATGCGTATACGGCCTGCGATTCATAGTTTACAGCAGGTTCTTTAGAGTCAAGATCGTATCGCCCGTAAATGAGACCTTGATTGAACTGTTCTTTAAAAAAATTATAAAAAACGTCAGTTTCCAGATTGAATTGTTCATATCGAATGGCAACATAAAGTTGGTCAATCATGTTGATTTCATCATCGAAGTGATACTTTTGATCAGATATCGAATATGACTTGGCGAAAAAAGGCCCTTGCAAAGGTGCTTCTTCGAGAAGGTGTTTGCTATTAAGATATAAATGATTCGAAGAAGGCATATAGCGTAAAGCTGCTTCATCTAAGTAACTAAGTGTCAAGACATCCCCGGTCTCATTCGTTGTTAAATCAACATAGTCTACGGGAAGGCCGTTTTTCACTCCTTTAGTTGCGAGGGATGTTGAGATTTTTTCTGCTAACTTTGCATAGGAAGGTTCGTTAAACACTTCTGCTGCTTTCGATAATGCATGAATGATCCGTGCATCATCAATCCAAGCGTTTACTGGGCTTGCTATGATGGCATCACCTGTTTGTTCAAGACGCCAACTGACTAAATCGGATTCATCTAGAAAATTGCGTTTAAAAATATCAATTTGATTATCGAATTCGTCTTTACGTTTTTGGTTTACTAAAAAAAGTAAATAAAGACCGAGAGATTCAGATAAAAATTCATGTTGTCGATCCGTGATATTTGTTCGAATGAGCCCTTCTTCGGTCAATAAATGTTTTCGAACGAATGATTCCGTTGCAAATTTACTCTCATATGACTTTAAAGGCGGATTTTCATTGGAACATCCAGTCAAAGTTAAAAATAATGCTGTTGAAAGAAAAACGAGTTGTCGCATAGATAGCCCCTTATAAAAATAAAATAGCATCATACTATAAATGTAAATTACCCATTTTATTGATGGATATATACACTTAAATGGATGAGATGATTTAATATATGTCTTTTTTAGGTATTTGAATATTATTTTCATAAAAATATTAATGGTCGATGATTATATTGGATATCGGCAGGTCTTCCATCAGTTTTAAGTAAGAAAACAAGGAATGAGTACTCATTGGAATTTCGTCCCTTTGACATAGTATTTCATACAAAGAAGATAATTACATCACGTATGTCGTATCAGCGATGAATTTAAAAAGTGAGGGGCTAACCCTCACTTTTTTGTTTTGTCTTCATGACTGCAACGAAAAAGAAGAAAGCGGAACGGCATCATGACATGATGTTGCGAAAAAATGATAAATCCTTCTTTCCAATTATCAAGATGAAGGGGGTAAGAAGGTAATACAGTTAACCTGCGCCTGATTTCGGTCATTTAATCTGTCTGTAGGGAGGAAACCAACATGAAGGAACAAACGACGATCGTGGGCGATCTCGTGGAAGTTCTCAAGAAAAGTAAGAAGTGGATGTTCGTGAGTATGGTTCTCGTCGGACTCCTAGCTTACTATGTGAGCACTTCATTCATCCAGCCGAAATATGAGGCGTCCACACAAGTTCTACTCGTTACACAACAAGAAGACAACCGCGTAGACAGTTCGGAAGTGTTATCCTCGCTCTCACTTGTCAATACGTATCGCGTCATCATGAAGAGTCCGGCTGTTCTTGAGAAAGTAAAAGAACAGGTGCCGAACGCACCAGACCCGCTCTCGGATGCACTCACCGTAGAAAGTGAAGAGGAATCGCAAGTCATCAATGTGTTCGTCACCGCGAACGACCCCGTCGTGGCGGCGGAAACGGCCAATGTGATCAGTGAAGTGTTCGTTTCTGAAATCCCGGATCTGATGAACATCGACAACGTTCGAATTTTATCTCCAGCCGAAATTCCGGAGGCGCCGGTCTCACCGAACGTACTGCTCAACACGGCAATCGGTCTTTTCGCCGGATTCTTGTTAGGTGGATTCATCGGTCTATTACGCCACGTCTTTGATAAACGCATCCGGAATGAGCAAGAAGCGGAACGGTTGCTGGATTTGCCAGTCATCGGATCGATTCCGACAATCGAACGCCGGGATTTGAAAACGAAAAATGTGAAAGAAGCGACACCCCAAGTGAAAGGAGACGTTTCGCATGTTCGGTCGAAAAAAGAACGCCAATCGTCTTGATTATAAAAAACGGGATCTCGTCACGTTGGCGAATCCGAAGTCACCGATTTCTGAACAATATCGGACAATTCGGACCAATCTGGAGTTCACGTCCGTCGGCCATAAGTTACAGATGATCACGATCACTTCCGCTTCGTCCGGGGAAGGGAAGTCGACCACGGCGGCAAACCTAGGGGTCGTCTATGCGCAACTCGGAAAAAATGTCGTCATCATCGATTGTGATATGCGCAAACCGACGGCACACCAAACGTTTCAGATGTCAGCACATGCGGGATTGTCTACCGTATTGGCCGGTCGCGTCACGCTCGAACATGCGCTCCAAAAAACGGATATTCCGCGTCTGACCTTGCTGGCGGCCGGTCCGATTCCACCGAATCCGACCGAACTGATCGCCTCGTCACGCATGACGGACCTCCTGAGTGATTTGCGTGAACAGTTTGATATCGTGATTGTCGACACACCTCCGATGATGCACGTCGCCGATGCTCGACTGTTGGCCAACGTATCCGATGGGACGATTCTCGTGATCGGTTGCGAGAACTCAGATCGTCAGCTCGTCCTGAAGGCGAAAGAACAACTTGAACGGACCGGGTCACAACTTCTCGGCCTCGTCCTCAACAAACGTTCTTCTCGTGATAACAACACCTACTACGCATACGAGTGAGGTCTCGGACATGAATATTCTACACATCAATGCCATCAACGAAGTGAAAAGCACCGGTCGGATGTGTAAAGAGCTCGCATCCGTTCATGCCTCTTACGGACACAACGTCCGAATCGCCCATGCGACCGGACCGGTGACCGAGACGAGTGTGGTAGTCGGACAGGCGTGGGAAACGAAGCGACATGCGCTCCACGCCCGCGTGACGGGGCGCCAAGGGTACACGTCTAAACGGTCGACCGCTGACTTGATTGCCTTCATGGACAGCTTTCGGCCGGACGTGGTTCATCTTCATAATCTTCACGCCAATTACCTTCATCTTCAGACGTTGTTTGAGTATTTGGCGAAGCAGGACATCGCCACCGTCATGACGCTTCACGACTGCTGGCTATTCACCGGGAAATGTACCCACTATACGGCGGTCGGATGTACGCGCTGGAAGGATGGATGTGGACAATGCCCGCTCTTAAAAGAAGACATCCCGAGCTGGTTTTTAGACCGGACCGGCGAGATGTTGGCGGACAAGCGCCAATGGTACGACGCCATTCCACGCTTGGCAGTAGTGGGAGTGTCGGATTGGATCACGATGGAAGCCCACTTCTCGATTCTGCAACACGCCTCCATCATTCGTCGCATCTACAACTGGGTCGATTTGGAGACGTTCACACCGAAAGAGGTAGCCCCACTTCGGGCACGCCTCGGGTTGACGGGACAACACATTCTTCTCGGTGTGGCGAGCCATTGGACGGAGGCGAAAGGATTGTCTGCCTTCATGGAGTTGGCCACGGCCAGACCGTCCGACCAAATCGTCTTAGTCGGACAGATGCCTGAACAACATGACCTGCCGGCGAATGTGCTTCACGTTCAGGAGACACATGACCCGAGCGAATTGGCTTCTTACTATGCCGCGGCAGACGTCTTGTTGAACCTGTCAGAGGAAGAATCATTTGGAAACGTGACGGCAGAGGCACTCGCCTGTGGCACGCCAGTTCTCGTCCTCGATTCCACGGCCAGTCCGGAACTTGTGACAGAACGGACCGGTGTCGTCGTCGCCACGCGATCGGTCGAAGATGTAATGGACGGACTCGATCGTCTCCATCACGCCTCGATCTCACGAATCGCTTGTGCGAACGAAGCGCGTCAACGGTTCGACTTATTCGACCGGGCGGAGGACTACCTGCACGTGTATGAGGAGCTGCAAACCGAGAAAGTGAGGAACGCTTTATGACACCACTCGTATCCATCATCATCCCCGTCTATAACGGGAGCGATTATTTACGGACATGTATCGACAGCGCCTTAGCCCAGACGCATCCTTCGATTGAAGTGATCGTCGTCAACGACGGCTCGACTGATGACGGGAAAACGGCGGCGATTGCGACAAGTTACGGCAAGAAAATTCGCTACGTGGAAAAGGAAAATGGGGGCGTCTCGAGTGCGTTGAATCGTGGGATTGAAGAAATGAACGGAGACTATTTCTCCTGGCTCAGTCACGATGACGTGTACGAACCGACAAAGATCGAACGACAGCTCGCCGCATTGCACGAGCAACATCTCCCGATGAACCAGACAATCGTCGTCACAGGGACGGCGTTCATTGACGAAAATGGGGAGGCAATCCGACGGGTGCAACGGAAAGTGAGCGGATTCTATTCGAGTCAGGACATGTTCCGTCACTTGCTGTTGTCCTCGACTTTGAACGGATGCGCGCTCTTGATTCCGCGACGAGCGTTCGAACATCGGCGTTTTTCGTTAGAGGACCGCTTCATTCAAGACTGGATCTGCTGGGTCGAGTTGGCGCTCGATGGGTTCGACTTTTACGTGATGCGTGAGCCGCTCGTCTATTCACGGATTCACGGCGAGCAACAGACGAAAAAAATCGCATATCGAGCCACGATGGAATCGAATCGCTATCTGAAGCGGCTACTCCAGGACGTCGAGGTGCGTGATAACGGAGAGGAATTGACCGCCATCATTCTGAAGCACACGTTTAAAGAAAATGCGGCGGACGTACGGGAACAGTACTTAACGACACATGATGTGAATCGTTACTTTGGACCGCTGGAATATCGGTGGCTTCGCTGGAACGGTATCCTGTTTTCAAACCTGCTGTCTCTATATCGAGGGATGACCAATCTGATTTATCGTTAGAAAGGAGGGGTTGAGATGACGATCTATTTAGTCAATATGGCGCTGTTGGTCGGTTGGGGACTGTTGTTGATCCGTCACGAGATTCCGAGTCGCCGTGCTTGGTTCGTATCTTTCGCCACGATTCAATGGATCGTCTTGTCAGGCTTCCGAGACGTCACCGTCGGGGCAGATACCGCGCAGTACAAGGCACTCTTCCTTCAGTCGCAAACGTTACCGCTCGGTGCGTTCACCGACCGCTTCTTTGAAATCGTCTTCACTGAGAGCGAGGACCCGGGTTTCTACCTGTTCCAACGTCTCATCCAGTATGTGATTACGGACTATCAAGTGTATCTCGTGCTCATCGCGATGATTTTCATGATCCCACTCGGCTATTTCATCTACAAATACTCGAGCGAACCGCTCATCAGTTTCCTGCTCTTTTCGGTCCTCTTCTACGAATTCTTCGCCGTCACCGGCTTACGCCAAACGGTGGCGACCGCGCTCGTCGTGCTCGTCGGATACCATTTCGTGCGGGCGCGGAAGTTGGGCTGGTTCCTTCTGCTCGTATGCATCGCCATGACGATTCATAAATCCTCGCTCATCTTCGTCCCGTTCTACTTTTTAGCGAACAAGCAACTGACCAAAGCGTATTTGATGACCATGTTCGGGGTCGTCATCGGATTGTTCGTCTTCCGGAATTCGTTCTTCGATCTGCTCGTTCAAGTGTCTGGCTATGAAACCTACAGCGCCATGGAAGGGGCCGGGGCGGTCAACTTCAGTCTGATGTTGCTCTCTGTTCTCTTCATGGCACTATGGCGAAAAGATCAAATTTTAGCGAACAATCCATCCGCCATCCATTTCTTCAATGCGTTGTTACTCGCCGCCTGTCTCTTGCCGTTGACATTCTTAAACCCGTCCATGATGCGGCTCGTCCAATACTTTTCACTCTTCCTATTGTTGATGATTCCAGAGATTGTCGGCACGTTCGAGCGGCGGGAACGACTCGTCGTCTATTACTCGGCAGTTATGTTGCTCGGTCTCTTGTTTATTCGCGAAGCGCCGGTGTATTCGTTCTTTTGGTAAAACGAGGAGGTGAAGCATATGTCGACACGCATGACGCTAGACGAGGCAGCCAGTAACCGCAAAATCAAGATTGGAGCGGTCATGTCCTACACACAGATCTTTTTCGGCATCTTATCCGGTCTCATCTATACGCCGTGGATGATTCATGAAATCGGGCAGGCGAGTTACGGGTTGTATATGCTGACCATCTCTCTCATCAGTATGTTCGCGATGGACTTCGGGCTCGATGCGGCCGTCTCACGATTCATGAGCAAGTATATGGCGGAGGGGGACCACGAGCGGGCAGGACGATTTTTAGGCATCGCCTATAAACTGTTCATCGCCATCTCACTCGTCCTCTTCCTCATCCTCACCGTCGTCTACTTCTTCTTGGACTCGATTTACTCGAGTTTGACAGCGACCGAACTCGAACAGTTGAAAGTGCTCTATGTCATCGCGGGACTGTTCATCGTCGTCTCGTTCCCGACGAAGCCATTCTCTGGCATTCTCGTATCCCATGAACAATTCCTCTTCTCGAGTGCCTTACATCTTGCTGAGAAGGTCGGGACGGTCGCTTTGATGGTCACCGCACTTCTTCTCGGCTATGGGTTGTATGCCCTTGTCATCGTTAATGCGCTGGTCGGCACAATCGTCTTACTCATCGAGTACGTCTTCATTCGGCGCAAGACTCTCGTCCGCGCCAACTTTCAGAATCGAGAGAAAGGAATATATCGGGACATCTTTAGTTTCACATCCTGGAGCACGATCACGCTCGTTGCCCAACGCTTCGTGTTGAACATCACCCCGAGCCTACTAGGGATTCTAGCAGGCAGTGCGTCGATTGCCCTCTTTTCCGTCGGGATGGTCATCGAAGGATACGTCTGGACCATTGCGGCTTCACTCGGCTATTTGTTCCTTCCGAAGGTCAGTCGGATGTTGTCCCGAAACGATCGTGAGGCCATCGGGTACCTCTTCGTCCGCATCGGTCGAATTCAACTGTATATCGTCGGACTCATTCTCGCTTCGTTCTTCATCCTC
Organism: Exiguobacterium sp. KJ 601; assembly: GCF_027161185.1. Classification (GTDB taxonomy): domain Bacteria; phylum Bacillota; class Bacilli; order Exiguobacteriales; family Exiguobacteriaceae; genus Exiguobacterium; species Exiguobacterium profundum. The sequence goes on from NZ_JADHZG010000001.1 coordinate 360,785, forward strand.
GGTCGAGAGTTCATGCACCTATGGGTCGGACCAGACTTCACCGACTCCTACGTGATCGCGCTTCTCTTGATTGCACCGAGTGTGATCACGTTGACGCAAGACATCGGCAACACGACACTCATTGCCGAAAACAAGGTGAAGTATCGGGCGTTCGCAGCCCTTATCGTGGCCGCCATCAGTATGACGCTCTCGCCACTGTTGATTCCACACTTTGGTCCGATTGGTGCGGCCATCGCCATTTGCATCGGCAACATCGTCGGTCTCGTCTTCTATATGAACGTGATTTATCATCGGGTCCTCGGTCTCGACATTCTTGGCTTTTTCCGCAAATGCCATCTGAAACTCTTGCCCGGTATTCTCCTGTACACGCTCATCGGCTGGGGAATCCAGTTCTTCTTCCCGTCCTCGAACTGGTTCGGCTTCGGCTTGAAGGGAATCGTGCTCATCAGCATATACGCCATCATCATGTGGGGACTCGCATTTGATGAAACGGAGAAAGCCATGTTCCGCCAAGTGTTCGCTCAATTGAAACTACGCATCCTATCCATTCACCACACATCCTAGGAGGGAACAAGATGAAACGACTCAAGGTCATGACGATTGTTGGTACTAGACCCGAAATCATTCGATTGTCCGCCGTGATGGCACGTCTCGAAGCCTCCGAGGCAATCGATCATGTGCTCGTTCATACGGGACAAAACTATGATTATGAATTGAATCAGATTTTCTTTGAAGACTTTGGCCTGCGGACACCGGATTATGTGTTAGACGCCTCGGCGGATGGTCCGATGGCGACGATCGGCAATATCCTCATCGCCATCGATCCCGTGCTCACATCCGAGCGTCCGGACGCGGTCTTGCTACTCGGGGACACGAACAGCTGTCTCGCAGCCATCGCCGCAAAACGTCATCACATTCCCATCTTCCATATGGAGGCGGGGAATCGCTGTTTTGATGAACGGGTCCCGGAGGAGACGAATCGTCGCATCGTCGACCATATCGCCGACATCAATCTGACCTATAGTGACATCGCACGCGAGTATCTGCTTCGTGAAGGGTTACCGGCGGACCGCATCATCAAGACGGGGAGCCCGATGTACGAGGTGCTCCATCGTCAACGGGAGAAGATCGAGCGGTCAGACGTGCTCGAACGGCTCGACTTGGAGCGAGATGCCTATTTCGTCGTATCGGCCCATCGCGATGAAAACATCAGTGATGACGAGAACTTTTTCGATCTCGTCGACACGCTCAATGCGGTCGCGACCACGTACCAGCTCCCCCTCATCGTCAGCACCCATCCCCGGACGGCAAAACGCATTCGTGAGAGTGGGGTGCGTCTCCATCCAAACATTCGTACCCTCAAGCCGCTCGGCTTCAGTGACTACGTCCACCTGCAACTCCATGCGAAGGCCGTGTTGTCGGACAGCGGTACGATCAGTGAAGAAAGCTCGATTCTTGGAATCAAAGGATTGAATATCCGACAAGCGCATGAGCGTCCGGAGGCGATGGAGGAAGGGGCAGCGATGATGGTCGGATTGAAGCGGGAACGGGTGCTTCAGGCGCTTCGAATCTTAGAAGAGACGGAAGGTCCGATGCGACTCGTGAACGATTATGCCATGCCGAACGTCTCCGATAAAGTGCTCCGCATCTTGCTGTCCTACACGGACTATGTGATGCGAGAAGTGTGGAAGCAACATCCGGTGTCGACCGAGAAGAAAGAGGTGTGAGCCATGGACTATATGACGTTCAAACGAGTTTTTGACGGGACGCTCAGCGGAGTCGCGCTCCTTCTTCTCGCACCGTTTCTGCTTCTCATCGCCCTCTTGATCAAAATCGATTCGAGGGGTCCCGTCTTTTTCAAACAGGAGCGCATCGGGTTACGGGAGACACGTTTTTGGATGTATAAGTTCCGGACGATGCATCAAGACACCCCGAACGATGTCCCGACACATCTGTTTAACGACTCCACGAAACACATCACGCGCGTCGGGGCGTTTCTTCGCAAGACGAGTCTCGATGAATTGCCACAGCTCGTAAACATTTTAAAAGGCGAGATGGCCATCGTCGGACCGAGACCCGCACTGTGGAACCAAGACGACTTGGTCGAGGCCCGTCGACAGGTAGGCGCGACAGAAGCGCTGCCGGGGCTGACCGGATGGGCACAAGTGAAGGGGCGCGATGAGCTTCCGATTGAGATGAAGGCGAAACTCGACGGGGAATACGTTCGCCAGATGAGCTTATGGTTCGATCTGCGCTGTATCGCCTTGACCGTCAGGAACGTTTTGCTCCGGGAAGGAATCGTGGAAGGGGCGCCCCCACCCAGCCCGACGTCTGAAGAAAAGAAGATGATGCATGTTGCGAAAAAATGATAACGGTTTCCATTAAGTTACCAATTTAAGTGAGACCAACCGGGTAAATGATGACATACCGCTCTTCCTACATCTGAGACTAGACAGCTACGAAAGGAGCCTTCTTATGTTTTCCAATAAAACATTGCTCATCACGGGTGGGACGGGATCGTTCGGCAATGCCGTGATGGAGCGATTCCTCGATACGAACATCAAAGAGATTCGCATCTTTTCACGGGATGAGAAGAAACAAGAAGACATTCGCAATCGCTATCATCATGACAAGTTAAAATTCTACATTGGCGATGTACGGGACCCGAACAGTGTCAAAAATGCCATGTATGGGGTCGATTACGTTTTCCATGCAGCGGCACTAAAACAAGTTCCCTCGTGTGAGTTTTTCCCAATCGAAGCGGTGAAGACGAATATTCTCGGTACGGAAAATGTCTTGAATGCCGCCATCGAAGCGGGTGTGGAGAAGGTCATCTGTCTTTCGACGGATAAGGCGGCCTACCCAATCAATGCGATGGGAATCTCCAAAGCGATGATGGAAAAAGTTTTCGTCGCCAAGGCCCGTGCGGTCGGACCAGACCGGACGCTCATCTGCGGGACCCGTTACGGGAACGTGATGGCCTCGCGTGGGTCGGTCATCCCATTATTCGTGGAGCAAATCAAAAAAGGGGAGCCGCTCACCGTGACCGATCCGCTCATGACGCGTTTCTTGATGAGCTTGGCCGATGCGGTCGAACTCGTCGTCTTCGCATTCCATCATGCGCATGCCGGTGACATCATGGTCCAAAAATCACCTGCCTCGACAATCGGTGTGCTCGCGGAAGCCGTGAAACAACTGTTCGGGGTCGATCTCCCCATCAAAGTCATCGGGACCCGCCACGGTGAGAAAGCGTTCGAGACGTTGATGACCCGGGAAGAGAAAGTCGTCTCCGAGGACATGGGTGGATTCTTCCGCGTCCCGGCCGACAATCGTGACTTGAACTACGAGAAGTACTTCAGTGAAGGCAGCCAGGAGTTGACTGCTCAAGGCGAGTACAACTCGAACAATACGAGACAGCTCGATGTGGAGGAAGTGAAGGAACTCTTGTTGACGTTACCTTACATCCAGGAAGAACTCGCGAAATGGACGATTCCCGCTTCCGCGAAACGAATCGGGTGAGTGTGATGACCAGAGAACGAATCGTCTTCTTATCCAATATGGCTTCCCCGTATCAAGTGAAATTCGCTGACGCGCTCCATAAATATTTTGATACTGAGTTTTGGTTTTATAGACAAATCACGGATCAACGTCCTGATTGGTGGGTCATCCCACTTGGTAAACGCTGTCGCGTCTTGAGAGGCTCCTATTTCTCGAAAAAGACGAACTATCTGTCACTCGATGTGTTTGTCCAACTCATCCGGTTTCGACCGCATATCTTGCTGCTAGCCGGCTTTACCCCGTTTCACGCAATTCTCTTAAAAATTGTCAAACTGTTCGGGGTGCGCGTCGTCGTCATGAGCGAGCCAATCCGAAACGTTCGAGGTGAGACGAGCGGCGAATCGACGTTATTGACAAGAGAAAACGGCTTGCACAAGACCACACGGATTCATCGACTGTTCAAGCGGACCGATTTGATTTTCGGAATGGGAAACGTCGCACGCGATCAATTTATCAAGGAACTAGGCTTCCCTTCCGAACGAGTCGTCTCGGCGCCCTATCCGATTGATATCGAGACGCATATGTCGCACCCATTGCGTCAGAAAGGACCAAATGACCCGATTCATCTGTTGTTTGCCAATCGCTTAATTGAACGTTATCAACCGCTCGTCGCCTTGGAGGCGTATCGAATCTTGAAAGAAGAATATCCGAACCTTTCCATGTCGCTCAATCGCGACGGACACCTCGCAGATGCGTGTCGGCGATATATCGAGGACGAGCAGTTGAAGGACGTCACGTTCCTTGACGAAATCGAGTCGTGGGAAGGATTGAATCTCGTTTACCGGAGTTCGGACATCCTCGTATTACCGGCGACCTATTCGAACGGGAACATCAGCATCATTGAAGCCTGCGCGTCCGGGATGGGGATTGTTGTCAGCCATGACGTCAACAACGTTGAGAGACATCTGCACGAAGGCATTAACTGTTACAAATGCGAACCGACGGTGGCGTCACTCGTGACCGAGCTTAAGCGGTATCTGGAACATCCTGAAAAATTGAAAGCTCACGGACAACAATCGAAAGAACTCGTGACACCGCGACTGAACGCCAGTACTGCTGCCATCTACGCCGATTTACTCCAACCACTTTATCGCAAAGGAGATTCTCACCATGCTGAAGCTGATGTTGCTCGGGGGCGCGATGCATCAAGTTCCCATCATCCAAAAAGCGAAACAACAAGGGATATTCACCGTTCTCTGTGACTATCTACCGGATAATCCAGGTCGACTCGTGGCCGATCGCTATTACTGTACGAGCACCCTTGATCGGGAAGCAGTCCTCGCCATCGCGAGAGAAGAAGGCATCGATGGGATTGTCGCTTATGCCTCCGACCCGGCGGCGCGAACGGCCGCCTATGTCGGAGAAGCGCTCGGTTTAGTGACGAACTCGCTAGAAACGGTCGAAACGTTGACGAATAAAGCGAAGTTTCGAACATTCCTACAGCGACATGGCTTTGCCGTCCCGGAAGCCTTTGCGTTTACCGAACTAGAAATAGCCGTCGAAACGTTACGGAATCGAGCGGGCGAGTACATCATCAAACCGGCCGACGCCTCTGGGAGTAAAGGGGTCAACAAATGGAGTCGGGGGAACGGGATTGAGCAGCTTCGTCGCCATCTTCGAGTGGCATTTACGATGTCATTCAATCAGGAAGTAGTCGTGGAGGAGTTCATTACCCGAGACGGCTATCAATTAGCGGGTGATGGATTTGTCGTCGACGGGGAGTTGGTGTTTCGTTGTTTCGGAAACGGACACTTCAATGTGAACGGAGTCAACCCGTTCGCCCCGATCAGTGCGAGTTTCCCGAGTGTCCATCCGCCTCACGTGCTTGAGCGAGTCCATGAGACGTTGCAACGCATGTTGACTAAAGTCGGCTTCAAGCAAGGCGCGTTCAACTTCGACATCTTCGTCAAAGGAGAAGACGTCTATCTGATGGATATCGGTCCACGGAACGGAGGGAATTACATCCCACAAATCATCGAACAAGCGACAGGCGTCGACTTGGTCCAGGCGACGATTGATGTCGCACTCGGGATACCGGTGACGATCGAGATGAAACCAGTGACCGTACCGTCCGCCTATTTCATCATCGGCAGTCAAGAAACGGGGCGATTCATGGGTGTCCATTTCGATGAGGACGCATATACGATTCGACAAGCGAACATCTATTACAACGTCGGAGATGTGGTACCGCGCTTCGAAGGGGCAAATCAAGCACTCGGTAGTTTGATTCTAGAGTTTGAAGACGTCGAGACGATGCTTCGACTCGTCGAACATCCCGAGCGATGGCTGACCTTACACATCCAGTCAACCGAAGAAACGGAGGGAGAATCATGGACATCGTCGTCACCGGTGCGAACGGTTTTTTAGGCAGACACCTCGTCCACGCCTTGGAGCGGGCTGGGCATCTCGTCCTCCCGATCACCCGTTCGACATCATCCGTGGAACGAAGCAGCTATCTGCGTCGAGCGGACGCCGTCTATCATGTGGCCGGAGTGAACCGTCCCGAACGAGTCGAAGAATTCACGACGGGAAACGTCGACTTGACCGAGGCGATCGCCACCGAATTGCTGTCCTATAATCCGGTCCCCGTCTTTTTCGCCTCATCGATTCAAGCGACTCAAGACAATCCTTACGGAAACAGTAAACGAGAAGCGGAGGACATTTTGCGGCTGTACGGTCAACGGAGCGGGGCACCGGTTCACATATATCGGCTCCCGAACCTGTTCGGCAAATGGGGGAGACCATTCTATAACAGTGCGGTCACGACGTTTTGTTATCAGATTGCACGAGGAGAGGACATCACGGTCACACATCCCAATCACGTGTTGACGCTCGCCCATGTCGATGACGTCGTCGCATCGTTTGTAGGGGCGTTGCATAAAACAGAAAGCACCGATTCAGATGTCCCGACACACCAGATCACATTATTCGACCTTGCCCGAATGATTGAATCGTTCGAAGCGGTCCGAATGGCTAGAGGGGTACCGGATGTATCGGATCCTTTTACGAAAAAGCTGTACAGCACGTACTTAAGTTACTTGCCGAAAGAACGGATGGTCACGCCTCTCTTGATGCATCAGGACGTGCGGGGATCGTTCACAGAACTGTTCAAGACGCCTGACCGTGGTCAAGTCTCCGTCAACGTGGCCAAACCTGGAATCACAAAAGGGGAGCACTGGCATGAGTCGAAACATGAACAATTCATCGTCGTCAGCGGTGAAGGCGTGATTCGGCTCCGATTGATGGACCAAGATCAGATCATCTCGTTCCATGTCAGTGAAGAACAGCTTGAAGTCATCGAGATTCCGCCAGGTTACGTCCATCATATCGAAAACACGGGCGTGAAAGATTTAGTGACGGTGATGTGGGTGAACGAGCCGTTCGACGCGAGTCAACCGGACACCTATCGAGCCACTGTCGCACAAGATGCGGAAGTCTCATAAAGGAGGGATTCATCATGGTCATGGTGAGCATCAACTGCATCACATACAATCACGAGAAGTACATCGCTCAGGCGATTGAAGGCTTTTTGTCACAGCGCACGAACTTCGAGGTCGAGATTCTGATCCATGATGACGCCTCGACGGATCGGACGGCAGACATCATCCGGGAATACGTTCAGAAATATCCTGAAAAATTCAACGTCATCTATCAGACGGAGAATCAATATTCAAAAGGCGTGTTCATCGCCCGGTTGAACGAGGAGCGGGCACGTGGCAAATACATCGCGGTTTGTGAGGGCGATGATTACTGGACCGACCCGTACAAATTGCAAAAACAAGTCGACTATATGGAAGCCCATCCGGACTGTACGCTTTGTTTCCACGATGCGTATGTCGAGACAGGGGGGAAGCTCCACACGAATTGGCACGTCATTCCATGGATGCCGGAAAATCGAAAGCTTGCTTCATCCGTGCCCCGGACGTATGATGCCGGAGAATTACAGTTACTCGGGTTCGTTCCGACGATGTCCATGTTGTATGTGAACGATTTCCGTGACGCCCCGCGATGGCTCGAGGAGACGCCGGCGCGAGATGCATCGATTCGCTTGTATATCACGAGCAGGGGATACGCCTACTACATGCCGGAAGTGATGAGTGTCTATCGCTACGAGGTGGAAGGGTCGGCGACGACCATGTGGAACGAGGGGAATGTCGAACGTGACGTGAAGCGACATGAGGACTTCATTCATTTTATCAACTTATTTGATGCCTATACCGATGGGAAATACCATCAGGATTTAGAGTTATCACGAATCTCTTTTGAAGTGGGGCTTCACCGATTGAAAGGAGAGTATGATGTGTTACGTTCCACTCGGTATGACGCGTATCTCGATCGATTCGTCGGAATCGATCGAATCCGACCTTACCTGATGATCAAGCAGCCGCATTTAACGGAGTGGCTGATCAAAGTACGAAACCGAGCATTCGCTTAAGCGAAAGGAAAGGGGTGATCTCACCATGAATGGTTCAAATGTAGAAGCAGATGCCGTCATTCCCGTCACGCGACCGAGTATGCCGGATTTTGATACGTATGTCGAGATGATTCGTCCCCTTTGGGAATCGCGTCACTTGAGCAACCGTGGCGAGCATGTGCGGGCATTAGAAGAAGAGTTAGAGCAGCGTCTCCACGTCCCGCACGTCTCTTTATTGACGAACGGTCATCTGGCCCTCGAAACGGCGATTGACGTGCTCGGATTGACGGGTGAGGTCATCACGACGCCGTTCACGTTCGCCTCGACGACGCATGCGCTCATCCGAAAACAAATCACCCCTGTCTTCTGTGACATCAACCCCGTCGACTATACGATTGACGTCGACAAAATCGAGGCGCTGATCACGGAACGGACGACGGCCATCCTCCCCGTTCATGTGTATGGGAACGTATGTGACGTGGAGGCGATTGAACAAGTCGCGAAACACCATGGGCTCCACGTCCTCTACGATGCGGCGCACGCGTTCGGTGTCCGGCACGACGGGCGCGATGTCTCGACGTTCGGCGATATGACGATGTTCAGCTTTCATGCGACGAAAGTGTTTCATACGATTGAAGGTGGGGTGCTCACGTTCCGGGATACCCGTTACATCGAGGCGATTCATCAAGCCGTCAACTTTGGGATCACCGGACCAGAATCCGTCGAATCGGTTGGGGGCAACGCCAAGATGAATGAGTTTCAGGCGGCGATGGGACGGTGCAACCTCCCACGGATTGATACCGACATTGAAAAGCGGAAACGTCTGGTCGAGCGATACGACACCCGTTTAAGGGACGCTTCGTTTCTTCGCTTGAACCTCCGGAATGAACGAACCGAGTCCAACTATGCGTACTATCCGGTTCTCGTCACGCCAGGGAGAGAGGCACGCGATGACATGATGGCATACTTAGCGCAGCATGGGATTCTCGCCCGGAAGTACTTCTATCCGCTCGTGACCGATTTTTCCTGCTACGCATTCGACGCATCCGTACCGAACGCCACATACGTCTCGGATCGGGTGATCACGTTACCTCTGTATCCGGACATGACAATGGAGATGGTTGACCGCATTTGTGACGTAATCCTTGAAGGAGGGAATGAACGATGAAAGGGATCATTCTAGCGGGTGGGAACGGGACGCGTCTCTACCCGATGACGAAAGCAGTCTCGAAACAGCTATTACCGATCTACGACAAGCCCCTCATCTATTATCCGATGTCTGTGTTGATGCTCGCCGGCATCAAGGAGATTTTATTGATCTCGACCCCTAAAGACATCTCCGGGTATGAGCGACTGTTCGGTGACGGGCATCAACTCGGAATCTCGATTACGTACCAAGTACAAGAGCGTCCGGTCGGTCTCGCGGATGCTTTCATCTTAGGAGAATCGTTCATCGGGGGCGACTCGGTTTGCCTCATCTTAGGGGATAACGTCTTCTATGGTCCGAACTTGACGCGCTTTTTACAGGATGCGAAAGAGCGGCAGTCAGGCGCGACGGTGTTCGGGTATCCGGTCAAGGATCCACGGGCATTCGGTGTCGTCGAGTTCGATGCGGATCGACGCGTCTTGTCCATCGAAGAGAAACCGGTGGTCCCGAAATCCAATTATGCGGTACCGGGGCTCTACTTTTATGACAATCAGGTCGTCGAGTTCGCGAAACAAGTGAAGCCGTCCCCGCGCGGTGAGCTTGAGATCACGTCAATCAATCAAATGTATTTAGAACGAGGCGAGTTGAACGTCGTCTTGTTCGGTCGCGGGATGGCATGGCTCGATACCGGTACGCCAGAGGGGATGATCAAAGCCTCCATCTTCGTACAGACGGTACAGGAACGGCAAGGCTATTATATCGCATGTCTGGAGGAGATTGCGTGGCGTCGTGGGTTCATCACGCGAGAGCAATTGGCCGACATCGGTCAGACGCTCAAGATGACCGATTACGGACAGTATTTGATATCGCTTCTAGAGGAAGGAGAACAGACCAATGCATACGATCCTAGTGACTGGCGGAGCCGGGTTCATCGGTTCAAATTTCATAAAACACTTTCGGGAGAAACATCCAACGTCACGAATCCTTAACGTCGACGCTTTGACCTATGCCGGCAATTTAGAGAACGTCCAAGCGTTCGAGCACGACCCGCTCTACGTGTTTCGGAAAGTAGACATCCGTGACCGTCCAGCGATTGATGAACTGTTCTCTCTCTTTGAGATTGACGAAGTCGTTCATTTTGCGGCGGAATCGCATGTCGACCGAAGTATTCTTGAGCCGGAGTTGTTCCTCTCGACGAATATCTTGGGTACACAAGTGTTGCTCGATGTGGCCATGCGGCATTGGAAACGGTACCCGGATGACAAATACAGTCGAGACTATCGAGACAATGTCTGTTTCGTCCATGTCTCGACGGATGAGGTGTATGGGTCGCTAGGGGAGTCAGGGTTCTTTACAGAAGAGACCCCCCTCGCCCCGAACAGTCCTTATTCTGCCTCGAAGGCCGGGTCTGATTTGCTCGTTCGTTCCTATCATAAGACGTACGGCTTACCGATTAAGATCACCCGTTGCAGCAACAATTATGGTCCGTATCAATTCCCCGAGAAACTGATTCCGCTCATGGTGCACCATTGTATGACCGATCAACTACTCCCAGTATATGGGGACGGAGGACATATCCGGGATTGGTTACATGTGCAGGACCACTGTGAAGCCATCGATCTCGTTCGACAAAAGGGGCGAGTCGGAGAAGTCTATAACATCGGCGGACATAACGAGAAGACGAACCTCGAGCTCGTCCGAACGATTTTACGAGCGTTTGACTTATCCGATGACCGCATCCAATTCGTGACGGATCGCCCTGGTCACGACCGTCGTTATGCCATTGACGCGACGAAAATGAAAGACGAACTCGGGTGGGTGCCACGCTACAGTTTTGAACATGGAATCGAAGAGACGATTGAATGGTACCGATCACATCCGGAATGGGTCGAGCGCATCGTTTCGGGAGCGTATAAAACCTATTATCAAGACAAGTACTCTTCCTAAATCGGAGCCGTTCTATCATCTCGGGAAAGGAGGGAATCGACATGGTGATGGTCAGCATCGACTGCATCACGTATAACCACGAACCGTACATCGCCAAAACGATTGAAGGATTTTTGATGCAGGAAACAGATTTTGAATTTGAAATCCTCATTCATGAGGATGCCTCAACGGATCGGACGGCAGACATCGTGCGCGAATATGAAGAACAGCACCCAAACCTCATTCGGGTCATCTATCAAACGGAAAACCAATATTCTCAAGGTGTGTTGGTGAATCTGTTGAACGAAGAGAGGGCGCGTGGCAAGTACATCGCGCTTTGTGACGGGGATGACTATTGGACCGACCCACATAAATTGCAGAAACAAGTCGACTATATGGAAGCCCACCCGGACTGTACACTCTGTTTTCATGATGCGTATGTCGAAACGGACGATACACTCCATACCGGATGGCACGTCATCCCATGGATGCCTGAAAACAGAAAGTATGCCTCGACGGAGCCGCGGACCTATCATGCCGGGGAGTTACAGCTACTCGGCTTCATTCCAACGATGTCCATGCTGTACCGAAATGGACTGACAGACCATCTGTTAGATTGGATCGGCGATACGCCTGCCTTCGACGGCGCGCTCAAACTTCACGTCGCAAGCCAAGGTTACGCCTACTACATGCCTGAGGTGATGAGCGTATATCGATTCGGTGTGTCCGGGTCGGTCACCACGAAGTGGCGTCAACGAAACAGGGAGCGCGACATCGAGCGGATCGAGGCGTTCATCCGAATGATGGATGCGTTCGATTCCTATACGAATGGCAGATTTCATCAAGAAATCGAAATTTCTCGCTTATCGTTCGAGGTCGGCTTGCATCGGCTCAGACGAGATTTTAAAGCGCTGAAGTCCCCCCGGTATGACCGATATGTGGAGCGTTTCGTCGGGAGAGAGCGGCTACGTCCCTACTTGATGGTACGACATCCGCACTTGATGGAGTGGTTGATTCGCATGCGCTCGTTCCAGCTCGGCTAAGGGAGGCGGCTCAAATGAAATTAGGGATCATGCAACCTTACTACTTCCCATACCTCGGTTATATTCAATTGATGAACGCGGTGGACCAGTTCGTCATCTTGGACCATGTGCAATTTGCGAAACGAGGATGGATTCATCGAAACCGCATTTTGGTCGAGGGACACATCAAACCGATCCATCTGAAAATCGATCATATGACACAACATCGTACGATCCGTGAGCATGAGCGGATTCTCGATCCAGTTCATGAGAGCTATCAACTGCGCTTATTGCACCATGCGTATCAACGCGCACCAAGTTATGCCGACGTCATGCCGATGGTGGAACGAATCATTAAAAATGAAGAACACAATGTCGCCACTTATCTAGAAACGTTATTGACGGAAGTGCGTGATTATCTCGAGATGGATACGGAGTTATTGGTCGCCTCCTCGCTCGATTACGACAAGTCGCTGAAGTGTGAACAACTGGTGCTCGAGATTTGTCATCATTTGCGTACCTCGCATTACATCAATGCGATTGGCGGGCGGGAACTTTATGACAAACAGCGTTTCGCGGAATCCGGGGTGCCGCTTGATTTTATCCAGATGGATGCGGTGGAATATGCTCAATTTGGTCATTCGTTCACACCCAACTTGTCCATCATCGATGTCTTGATGTTCAATTCGAAGACGAAAGTGCGTGAATTGCTCCACGCCTATACGCTCGTCTAATCGGGCGAGATAGAGGACGCAACGATTAGAGGAAAGGGGATGAACACGTTGAACACATCATTTGAATGGACCAATCGACGTCTATTCTTCAGCCCTCAGCGAGACGCATCACTCGACTGGATGGATGCGTTCGCACAAGGACCTTGTGTGTTGGAACGCGATACCTATTTGCGGATTTATTTCAGCTGTCGACCGAAACCGATCGATGGACGCTACGTCAGTCACAGCGGGTATGTGGATGTCGCAAAAGAGGATTTCTCGATTCTTCGGGTGAGTGAACGACCCATATTGGAGCTCGGTGCACGTGGGACGTTCGACGAGTTTGGTGTCTATCCGTTTTCGGCGATTGAGGTCGGGGATGAGGTGCATGCCTATTACGGGGGCTGGACGCGTACGGTGTCCGTTCCGTTTAATGTGAATATCGGAAAAGCCATCAGTCGGGACGGCGGACGTACGTTCGAGCGTGTCGGTCCAGGACCAATCCTATCGTATACGCTAGACGAACCCTTCATCTTGAGCGGACCGAAGATTCGACGTTTCCATGACACGTGGGTGTTGTTCTATATCGCCGGACGAGAGTGGGTCATGGATGGCGAACGTCCGGAACCGGTGTATAAGATCCGGTTGGCCACGTCGAAGGACGGGGTCACGTGGGTGAAGGCAGGACGAGATTTAATCGAAAGCATACTTCCAAATGAAGCGCAGGCTAGTCCAGACGTCTTTTATGAGGATGGACGCTATCATATGTTTTTCTGTTACCGCGACGCGACCGATTATCGGAAAAATCCCGAGCGGACGTATCGAATCGGATATGCCTCTTCTCCGGATTTCCTCCATTGGACGCGTGACGATGACGTGATGAAGTTCTCGCGGACAGAATCAGGATTCGATGACGAGATGGTTGCCTATCCCCATACGTTCACGTTGAACGGAAAACGATATTTACTTTACTTGGGCAATGAAGTCGGACGAGAAGGATTCGGCATCGCGGAGCGCAAGGAGGGAGCGAGATGAAGTGGAAGAAACTCGGACACATCTTCGACCCGGCGCCGTACGGATTTTTCGGGGAGTACTCCTCGTTCGCCCAGTCCCCTCAGGCGCTCGTCTTCGGAGATTTTGTGCGCATCTATTTCTCGACCCGTGAACCGGACGGTGACATGTTCAAGAGCCACGTCCGATATGTGGACATGACACGTGATTTCAACATCATCGACGTGTCCACAGATGAGATCATCCCCCTTGGAAAACGGGGGACGTTCGACGAACACGGGATCTTCCCATTTCACGTCACGCGGACGCGTGATGGGCTTTATGGCTATACGAGTGGCTGGAGCCGTCGTGACTCGGTGTCGGTCGAAACGGGGATTGGCCTCTCTGTCAGTCGGGATGAGGGGGAGACGTTCGAACGGCTCGGCGACGGACCGGTATTATCGGCAAGCATCGAGGAACCGTTTCTCGTCGGCGACCCATTTGTCGTCACACGGGAACAATGCTATATGTATTACATTTACGGGACGACATGGAAAGAGGGTCCGGATGGCGTCCAGGAACGTACCTATAAGATTGCGCTCGCCACGTCAGAAGATGGACAGACGTTCAAGCGTCACGGAAGAATCGTTTCGGATACGATTGCGGACGAGAGTCAGGCGCTTCCGACCGTGTTCGAAGCGCACGGACGCTATCATATGATTTTTTGTTATCGAGACACCTTTGGCTTTCGGACCGACCCGTTACGCGGATATCGATTAGGTTACGCCTATTCGGAAAATCTGTTGGACTGGACGCGTGATGATTCGGCACTCGGATTCGAGCGAAGTTCCGACGGATGGGATGCGGACATGGAATGTTACCCGCACGTCTTCGAGTGGGACGGTCGGCACTACCTCCTTTATAACGGGAACGAGTTTGGGAGACATGGATTTGGCGTCGCTGTCTTGGAGAATGTATGATGACTCGCGACCAAGGGACGGTTTCTGACTATGTGGCGCATCTTGAGGCGTGTGATCATCTGTTCCCGACCAAGCTGTCGGAGCGGGTAGCGCTAGAGCCATACGCTTTGAAGCTCTACGAACGGGCAACGTCGTATGAAATTTGGAACGACGAGCGTCTCGTCGGGCTAATCGCAGCATACATGGATACGGACATCGTCTTCATAAGCCATATTTGCGTGTTGCCGGAAGCGCCGTCCGGTAGTGGACACGCCTTACTGGAAGCGTTATGCGAAGAAGCGGTTAAGGCGAACAAACGGAAGATTCACTTGCACGTCGAGGCAACGAACGAACGGGCGATTGCCTTCTACATGCGACACGGCTTCAGCGAGCTCGACCGAATCGATGATGTGCTCGTCATGGAGAGTATATTATGAAACGCATCTCTCTCGTATTTTAGAATTAAGAAAGTTAAATACAAACCGAAGCTGATCCTCGTCCATCGTACGAGGATTTTTTGATGAATGCAGGAAACTGATAAGCTTTATCGAATACGACAAAAAGAAAAAGCGCCTGACCGAGGTCAAACACTTTTCTTGAGCTCTCGTTTCCGGTCGCGTTGTACTTTCCAAATCACCGATCCAACGATGATCAGGATTGGCGCGATGACCCATGGATGGGCTTCGAGAATCGAGACGAGTTCAAAAATGGAGAGCCATCCGCTCACCATGATCAAGACTAGCAAAAAGGTTTTCAGTCCCCCCCGGACCGGAAACCAAAAATAAACGAACAATGTCACTAAGAAGAAAGCGATTAAGCCCATGCGGTTTGTCCTTTCACCCATCATTTTGACTCATTATAGCAAAGAACATCGAGAGAGTGTTAGAAGCTTCACTTCTTCGGCGTGTTTCGGTACGCTTATAAAAGATGATTGAAGGAGGAACTGATGTGAAATTTGGAATTATTGGTTTAGGATACGTTGGATTGGCTACACTTTGTGGTTTGGCAAAAGCCGGTCATCACGTCATCGGGGTTGAAGCGGACGAAGAGAAGCTACGTCTTCTCATGAGTGGACACCCGCCATTCCATGAACCAGGCATGGCAGAGGTGTTGCAAGAGCACGCCGACCAGATCACCCTGACAAGCCGAATCGCGGATACGGAGCAGGTCGACTATTTGATTCTTGCGGTCGGGACACCGAGCAAGTCTGATGGAAGCTGTGACTTATCTTATATCGAAGCAGTCTTGTCGGAACTGAACACGAAGCATAAAATCGTTATTCGTAGCTCGGTCCCACCCGGCACGACCGATTTACTGAACATCATGTATCCCTCTCATA
Source organism: Exiguobacterium sp. KJ 601 (assembly GCF_027161185.1). Taxonomy (GTDB): domain Bacteria; phylum Bacillota; class Bacilli; order Exiguobacteriales; family Exiguobacteriaceae; genus Exiguobacterium; species Exiguobacterium profundum. The sequence continues at coordinate 376,853 of NZ_JADHZG010000001.1, forward strand.
CGTTTGCGATTGTACCTGAATTTTTACAAGAAGGACGCGCGCTCGCAGACGTCATGAAACCACACCGTGTCGTCATCGGGTGTGTAAACTTCGAAGTCGCAGAAGAGTTGGCAGGAATCTACGGACGCCTTGGCGTTCCGCTCATCTGTACAACACCGATCAATGCAGAACTCATCAAATACGCCTCGAACGCCTTTTTGGCCACGAAAATTAGCTTCATGAACGACTTGTCGCGTCTAGCCGATCAAGCTGGCGCTGACATTTCGACGATTGCGGACGGGATGGGACTCGATCCGCGAATTGGGCGTTCGTTCTTGAACGCGGGCATCGGGTACGGAGGTTCGTGCTTCCCGAAAGACATGAACGCACTTCTACACGTCGCGAGTGAAAACGAGATCGACCTACGTGTCATCCGGGCGGCGACGAAAGTGAATGAGACGCAAATCGAGTACGTGCTCTCAAAATTGAACGTTGAACCGAATATGCGCATAGCTATTCTTGGTTTGGCATTCAAACCAGGAACGGACGATATGCGAGATGCCCCATCAATTCTACTCGCTCACCACATGGTGGCCCGTAACGTGGACGTCATCGGGTATGATCCGATTGCGACGTGGGACTATCCACAAGCGACGACGGTTGAAGAGGCGCTGAAGGGAGCCGATTATGCCATTCTCGTCACAGAATGGGATGAGATTGTGAACTTGGCACCGGGTGCTTTCAACGGCATGCGCCAGCGTCGATTGATCGATGCACGAAACGCATGGAAGTTCGCACGCAATCCGGGCGATGTGTCATACGAAGGAATCGGACGGATGCAACGTCCGTCGAACACACCGACTTCAAACTAAAACTGTTCAGGACCGCTCATATAGGCGGTCCTGTTTTTGCGAGACGTGAATCTTTTGTAGCAGTCATGACGTATAGAAAGGAGAGGAGGCGAGGCATATGTGGATTCTCATTCTAGCAGCAGGAATCGTCATCGCGTTAGGCTTCGCGGTTGACAGGCTCGCTTGGTATCACTTGATCTCTGGATACAATACAATGTCGAAAGAGAAACAGGAGCGGGTCGACATCAAAAAAGTGGCGCGACTGATTGCCTGGATGTGTTACGGGATTAGTGCGCTTTTTCTCATCATTGCGCTCATCGAACTGTCTGGTTGGAACGTTCCGCTCGAACCGTTCTTTCTCGCCCTGATGGTATTCATTGTCGGGATGCTCTGGCGGATGCAACGCTATGACGGTAACATCTACGATGGAGCGGGGCGCTTGAGACCAGATGGGAAAAAACGTCTCATTCCGATCATCATTGTCTCTGTCGTCTTACTCGTCGGTGTGCCGGCGCTTATGTTTTGGTTCAGTCAACCGACTGAGGTGACCGTGACGGATGAAGCGATTGTGATTGAAGGCAGTTATGGTCGTGAGGTCCCGTTTGATGAAGTGGCAGACGTGACATGGACGACATTGCCGGATATCGCGCGTCGAACGAACGGAGCAGATACGGGAACGCGTCTGACCGGACATTTTCGGACGGAAACAGGGGAGGATGTACTCCTCTTTATCGACCGCGATGTCGAACCGGTGATCCGACTCGATTGGTCAGAAAAAACAATCTATCTCAATCAGTCTTCGTTTAAAGAAACGAGGCAGTTATATGAGGACATTCGTTCACGCTGAAAAAAGGGACACTCAACGCGAGTGTCCCTTTTTGTTGACCCATGATTCGAATGAAGCCGCATCCAGGGCGGGTGAGAAGTAGAAGCCCTGTCCGAGTTCGACCCCTTCACGAAGCATGCGTGACAGGTCGCTTTCGGTCTCAATCCCTTCGGCGAGAGCGGTCAGCTGTTGCTCGTTCGCAAAGCGAGAGACGGCACGTAAGAAGGAAGTACTTTCTTTCGCCTTTCCACTCACATACATCCGATCAATTTTCACTTCTTGAATCGGTAGGTGCCAAATCGCTTCGAATGAGGCGTATCCGGTCCCGAAGTCGTCGATTGATAGGCAATAGCCGAGGTCGGAGATGTCTTCTAATCGTTCGAGTTCACTCGCATACGACATGATATCCGAGGACTCCGTCAATTCAATCTTCAATCGGTCAGGTAGCCACGGGTATACCTCAATCGAATCCCGAAGCTTCGCCACGATGGAAGGGTCGACCGAATGGGCCGACAAGTTGAACGACAAGGAGATGTCTTCAAATGAAGTCCCTTGCCATGCGACGAGCTGGGAAATCGTCTGATCGAGAATATTATGTGAGAGCCATAAGATTTGATCGGAACGTTCCGCGATGCGAATGAACTCGTTCGGTGGGATGATTCCGATGTCAGGATGTGTCCAACGAGCGAGCACTTCCGCGCCGACGACGCGACCGGTTTTCAATTCGACTTGCGGTTGATACGCGACCGTCAATTCTCCTTTTCGGATGGCGTCCGGAAGCGCTTGTTCAATCAATGCGGCGAGTTGCATCTGGGCTAAAATTTCCGAGTCATACCAAACCGAAGGGGTACGTGTCTCTTTGGCGTGCTGTAACGCCTTCATCGCCTTGAACAGACAATCGTTGTAAGTCGATTCCGTCTCAGTTGCCCCGATTTGAATATGCACATTTTGACGTTTATGGTTGAGTGTCACTTCTGTCGGGAAGAGCTCCAACAGCTCGTGCTCATCCTCGTACGAGAAGCCTTTGACATACAGCATAAACGTGTCGTCTCGGTATCGACCGAAGAGATGTTGGGCATATTTCGAAAGACGGGACTCGACGGCGCGCGCAAACTCAATCATGAGCAAATCGGCATACGCAGGGTCGTACCAATCGACGAGATGATGATAGTCATGAATCCGGATAAGGACAAATGCACCGTCAATCTCTTGCTTTTCCCACTTGCGAATAAAACCGTATTCGTTATAGAGATTGGTCGCCAAGTCGAAACGGACGAGACGGTCGACCTTCCGTTCCCGTTCGACCCGGTCTGTCTCATCTTCGACGATGAGGTAATACGTCAACTTTTCCTCACGCTTGAGCGGCGTCAGTTTCACATTCAGATAACGGAGGTGTTCCCCTTTCAGATGAATGATGAACTGGGCACTCGTCCCATGTTCAGTCACACCTTCGAGCGCTTGCTCAAACAAACGGCGACCCGTCTCGGTGAACAATTGATTAATCTCATATAAGTTCCGATCACCGAAAAACTGTCGGAACATTTCGTTGCGCTCAATTAAATTATACGAGTCATCCATCAGTGCGATGGCGAGTCCCGTTTCAGAGAAGAGGGACGACCAACGTTCGTGATAGCGCACGAGATCTTGCGAACGATTTTCAAGTTCATGAACAGTCGAATGGACACTCGTGGCAATCTCGCGTAACTCGTCCTCGATCCCTCGGAAATCATGTGTTTTCGGAAACATCGCTTCGACAGGTTCTAGGCTAGGGTCGATGGCGAGTGCGCGTGCCTTGAGATGCGCCAAATCGTGATTGTAACGATTGCGTGTATAGTAGAGCAGGAATAAGAGTCCGAGAGATAAGAGCAACGTCACCACGAATGAAGTGGTGGCTAAGACTTGATAATGCTTACTTTCTTCTTGAAGCATCGTCTCAGAACTCGAACGGATGGAACGAAGGGCACCATAGGCGTCCTCGTAGACATTCGTTGAATTGACGTAACGAGCTTCTAGAGACGCCTCGCGATTCGCCATATTCGCAAAGGACTGCCCGCTTTCCGCCACGTCGATGACCGCTTTCGACTGCAGTGTCTCATTCGATTCAATGATGGTTTGAACAAGTTTTGCTTCGCCGACAATCATGTCCACGGTGTTTGTGAGTTGATCCGCATCAATCGGGTTACGGAAGAGGGCTTCACGATTCCGCATAAGAATCGATTGCATTCGCATGATGGCATCAGTCAGTTCGTATGCCGCATTCGATTGATTCGTTTGCTCGAGTGCTTGATATAGCCATCGTCGATTGATGGAACTGATGACATCCGTTGGGACCGCCTCGAACTGTTCTGCCTCAAGAATTTGATTCAACTCATTTGAAAACGTCTGGAGTGTCTCCCGTTCCCGTTCGTTCACACCGTCCCCAAAGTCGTTCAATAAACGCTCATTGTATTGGAGTGCCCGTTCTTTGTACGGTGTGGAGAGGAAGGATGTCGTCTGATTCGACTGCTCCTCATACCGGGTCGCCGCCTCGAACAGAGACACGTATGCTTCGACACCAGCTAGGTCTGCCGCTTGATTCAAATTCGTAATCGTCTGGTCGATGGCTTCTTGTTTTTCATGCCAATAAAAACTCGTGCCAAGTCCAAACAACAGGACACCGATGAGACAAGCAATCGCGAGCGCCATCGTGTAGGTACGGTATGGAATTTTTGCAAAACGGGGTTGGCCCATCCGGCACCTCCTTTTTTCCTTCATCATACTTCCGAATTCGGGTCAGGCGATAAAAATCCTGCAAAACGAAAGAAAAACCCGACTTTTGTCGGGTTTTTTAGCGTGACCAAAGTCACGGTCGTTTATAACCGATTAAGCGTGACTGCCAATACGGTTCTTTACTGATTTGGTTGTATCCTAATCCGGATGAACCGGCATGGATGAACGTATCGGAATTGATCATGATACCCATGTGCGATGGCCCGGCGGTATATGTGTTTTCGAAGAAGACGAGGTCACCGGCCTGCGGGACGAATGACTTGGGCAATTGAGGTCCGAAATAAGCACCACCCCAATAATTAGCCACGTTTGTCCGTGGGATGCTGACGCCGGATTGATTGAATACATAATAGATGAGTCCTGAGCAATCGAATCCACCATTTGCCGGGCTTGATGATGCCCATACGTACGGTGTGCCGACGAAACGTTTTGCCACATCGATGGTCGAAAGCCTAGTAGCTTGGGCACTTTGTCCTTTGATTTCAGTGACGGCTGATTTTGCGACGAATCCTGATGCGAGACGATAGTGGGTCGATGTCTCTCCGATCACGTTCAAGAGTTCTCCCCGAAGTGTCGAGCCGACCGTGCTACTCGACTCGTTCGCCTGTGACCGAATCGATGTCGGATAGTACGTATAATATGAATTCGAATCATAAGAACCTTCAACCCAAGACGGGCCGACTGCCGAACCTTTCGGAACGGTTTTCACATAAGCCGAGGCGACAAATCCTACCGTATTCCCGTAATAGATTTGAAGCCAGCCTTTTGACGACTGGACGACGCGCAACGTCTGTCCTGCTTTGACACTCCCGATGATGGTCGCGCTCGTCGATGCGCTCGAACGTACGTTCAAGGACGGTGTGTTGACGATATAATCGACAGCCGCATTACCAGCACCGGCATCGCCTTCGTTCGGAGCCGGGTTGCTCGGTGTCGTGGAGGTCTGCTTCAAGTAACCGGCGCTCACGTATCCGGACTTCCCATTATACGTGACATAGTACCAACTGCCCGACTGTCTCGTCGCTTTGACGACGGTTCCGTTCGGGATAGTCGTGACGAGCGGATAACCGACGCCTGCACCTTGTCGAACGTTCAAGTTTGCCGTCGTAGTGAATTGTTGATTGATCGATTGTCCTGTACTCGGTGTTGTCGGTGTCGCCGCTCCTGATGTTGTTAAATATGTATTGGCGACATATCCTGTTTTCGACCCATACTTCACTTTCGACCATGACCCTTCGACAGATAAGACGGTCACGGTTTTGCCTTTTGGAATCGTGAGCAATACGGTCGTCTTCGTAGACTTCGACGAACGCAGATTCAAGTTGGCTTTCGTTTGAGCTGTAGTCGAGCTCGGTGTGACCGTTGTTGGTTTGTCGGTACTGCTAGACATAGATGCCTTTTGCAAATAGTCGTTATGCACCCATCCGGTCTGTCCACCGTAACTGACTTTTGTCCATGAACCGTTTGATTGAATCGACGTGAGCGTCGTACCTTTTGGAATCGTCAAGAGGACGCGATGCCATGTTCCGCCCGCGACGCGCATGTTCAATGCGTGTGTCGTCGTGACGCGGTTCGTACTCGCCGTGGTTAACGAGGAACCACCTGTCGCAGCAGAGGGACTGCCTGTGAGCTTTAGTTTTTGACCGATGCGAATGCTATCGGAAGAGAGACCGTTCAACGATTTAATCGTCGCAACGGACACATCATAGGACCGACTGATCGACCATAACGTATCACCCGAACGCACCGTATGTGTGCTCGCCGCTGCTGCTTCGTCTGCGTGGGCAAGCACGCTGACCGCTGCAAGTGCCGCGAATGAATAGGTGAGACCAGACTTTGGATTCATAGCGTCACATCCTTTCAAAGAGTGAGAACGAAACAATTCAACAAATGAAACAATACAAGTTCATTGTACGGTGAGAGGAAAAGGACAATCAATGGGACAAAGGGTCAATTCACACCACTTTCTTAAAAAGGAGGTCAATAATTTATAAATGGGAATAATTTCAAATTTTGTTTATTTAAAAACGAAGCAAGCATTGACTCTCTGTTGAATTTTGGAAAACGCTGTATCGGATGATTCATGCTATCATTAGGTCAAACTTAAATGGGTGAGGTAGCAGACTGATGATCGAGAACAACTTTTCAAACCGAGTATATCGTAAGCATCAAGAGAAACTGTTCGCGCTCGTACGGATGCCGATTGTAACGGAAGAAACGGTGCAGGAGGCAATTCTGTATATGTGTGAGATTGTCGCCGATATGTTGGCAGTCGATACAGTCTCGATCTGGCATTTTGATACATCGCATCGATCTATTTCATGTCAAGTCGCTTATTCTCACGAATCAGGGACACATCATCCGAAGTTGACGGTCCATCGTGAACTCGCGCCTGACTATTTTGATGCGCTTCAAACAGAGCGAATCCTTTCGTTTGAGGATGTTCGCAGTCATCCATGGGTGAAGGACTTGTACAAAGAGTACTTTGTAGAAGGAAAGCGTGTGTACTCCATGCTAGACGCTCCGATTTATGCAAACAATCGTGCCACAGGTGTGATTTGTTGCGAGACGTTTCTGCCTCGGGAGTGGAACTATCTTGAAGAATTGATTGTGAGTACACTTGCGGATTTTATTGCCATCCTGTACTTCCGGCTTGACCGGCAGCTTGTGGATGAACGGATTCATCAGTTAGCCTACACGGACGAACTGACAGGTTTGATGAACAAATATGCATTTGTCGAGGAAGTCGATCAATTACGTCAACAAGCGAGAGGGTTTTTAGGAGCTGTTTTATATATTCGAGCAGACGATTTTCGGTCTATTGAGGATGCGATTGGAACCGAAACATCGAATTTGATCGTGAAAGAAATGGCGAAACGACTACGAGCAGTAATCGACGAATCTAGGATGGCACGTACCTCGCAATCGGGATTTGTCATTTGGGTACCTTACGGGGAACGGAGGAAAATACGTTCGTTTGCAGAACATTTATGCGAGCAAGTGACGCGTGCGCCATATCGAGTCAATGAATTAGACGTTGTACTGACGACGAGCGCATTCATCTCCATTGAACATGAAAGTCGATCAACTTTGGATATGATTCATACAACACGTGTCGTTGCAGGTCAATCAGATGAGAAACGTGGGGTCATCAAGTTTTTTGAAGAGGCCATGGCGCAAGAAGCATCTGAGAGACTCTTGTTAGAGATGAATTTACGTACTGGTGTGATATCAGGTCAGTTTGAACTGTATTTCCAACCGAAAGTGAATGCTTCCTCAGGTAAACTGAAAGGGTTTGAAGGGTTGATGCGCTGGAATCACCCAGAGCGAGGTCTCGTGCCGCCGCTCGACTTCATTCCGCTTGCGGAATCAACGGGTGTCATCATCGACTTAGAGGAATGGGCGTTCGTGACCGCTTGTCGCCACCTCAAACGTTGGCATGAGCGGGGAGACCAGTATGAACTCGCCCTCAATTTATCGGCGCGTCACTTCTTATCCGAAGGGGTCGTCGAAAAGTTTGCCCAAATCGCACGGGAAGAAGGGGTCAGTACGAGTTATTTGACCTTAGAAATCACGGAAAGTGTGGGGATGGAGAACCAGAAACACGTCATCGATCGTTTTGTTGCATTCCGAGAAGAAGGTTTTTCCATCTCGATTGACGACTTCGGGACAGGGTTCTCGGCGTTCGTCTACTTGAAGCACTATCCGATTCATGAGATCAAAATCGATCGCCAGTTCATTCAAGTGACTGAGAATGACCCGACCGGCAACGTCATCGTCGAATCGATTGTCGATTTGGCACGTGGCTTGAATTTGAAGACGGTGTGCGAAGGTGTCGAGACGCTTGAACAATGGAACGCGTTACGCGAACTCGGCTGTGACGAGATGCAAGGATATTATTTCTCTAGACCGTTACCGCTTGAAGAACTTGAAGAATGGATTGTTGACTATACGACACAGAAAAGGGACGCCTGAGCGTCCCTTTTGCTATGTCATGAATGTGATTCGAATTGTGGTGCCGTGTCCCGGTGTACTGTCTACTTCTATTTTCCCGCCGTGGGCTTCGATGATGTCCCGTGAGATAGCCATGCCGAGACCACTCCCGCGTGCGTCGTCTGTATTCGTGCCTCGGTAATAGCGTTCAAAGATATAAGGCAATTCGGATTCTGCAATCCCATTTCCATCATCTACAATCGTCACGACGTCACCCTCGATGTGGACCGTCACGTGCACCGAATCGTCATTATGGAGAAGAGCATTATACAAGAAGTTGAGCAAGGCTCGCTTCATAAAGTGACGATCGAGCGAGACGGTCGCTGATTGAGTCGCCTCAAACTCGATGTGACGCTCCCCAAAGCGAGAATCGTTCAATACGTCGATGACGAGCTCACGAACGAACGACTCGAGGTTTGTCTCTTCGAGCGTAAGTGGGAAATCGCCGTGTTGCAGACGCATCGTCAAATTGAAATCGTCGAGCAGTTCCTTCATATACTTAGCCTGTCGTTCAATCACATGTACGTATTGTCTGTGCTCGGTGTCATCTAACGAATCATCATCAAGTAGTTCGGCGTAGCCTTGGATGGAGGCGAGCGGGGTCTTCAGGTCGTGCGATACGTTGCTCATCCACTCTTTTCGACGTTCTTCGAGTTCTTCGCGCTGACGTTCATACGTTTTAAGTGTCTGTGAGACGGCATTCAAGTCATAGAAAACAGGACGGTAAATCCCTGACTGCTTCGGTTCGGTAGTCGAAAAATCACGTTGCTTCAGCTGTTGAATCCGTTCGGTCAAGCGATATACAGGGCGCGTCAATCGTGAACTGAACAATAAACCGATCAAGGCGGCGACAAGTAAATCGACAACTAGAATCCAGAAGAACGCCTTCGTGATATACGAAAGGACTGCCTGTTCGTCTAACATAAAGAGCACCCGACGCTCATTTGCCTCCGGCACACCGATGAGATAGCTGTACGATTCATACTCCCCAATGAAGTAGAGTCGGAGGTCATCATCCATATATTTATACATTTGAATCAATTCAATCGGAGAATAGGCGTCTGGTAATCCACTCGGGGCGTCGACCTCGCTGACGACACGTCCCGTCTCATCTAAAAAGCGGACGAATGCACCCGTTTGGCGAAGAGCTTCCCGCCCGGCTTCTGACACAACGGGTTCACCGTCCTCAAGCGATACATAGGTGCTGAAGTTTCGGGTGAAGGTCTCCCCGGCGTTGCTCTCGACATCATCAAGTCCCGTTCGGTCATTGATAAGGAGGCCGAATAAGATTGTAATGTTCAAGAAGACGACGAGCGCGACAATAAGGAGAATCGACAACAAATAGCGACCGGTCAGTTTCCATTTCATCATGATCGCTCCTTATACCGTCAACTGATAGCCAAGTCCCTTGACCGTCTTGATATATGTCGGATCAGATGGATTCGGTTCGACTTTTTCACGGAGACGTCGGATGTGGACCATGACCGTGTTGTCGGATCCGAAGAATGACTCACCCCACACTTGCGTGAAGAGCGTCTCCTTGCTGAGAATCCGGTTCGGGTTGCGTAAAAAGCAGGCGAGAAGACCGACTTCTTTAGCCGTCAACTCCAATCGTTCCCCGTTCACATACACTTCCGTCTCGTCTTCATTCATTTGAAAGGGGCCGACGGTCGTCGTCTCGGGCATTGGTGCTTCCATCATTGAAACCCGTCGGAGCTGAGCCTTTACACGGAATGCCACTTCTTTTGGACTGAACGGCTTCGTGATGTAGTCATCTCCACCGATGGCGAGACCGAGTAGTTTATCGACCTCTTCCGATTTGGCAGAAAGAAAGAGGATCGGGATGTTGGACTGCGCTCGCATCTGTTGGCAGAGCTGATAGCCTTCTCCGTCAGGTAACATGACGTCTAAGATCGCCAAGTGAGGGCGGAACGTCTCGAAGACATCAAATCCGTCTTTCAATGTGTGAGCGGTTTGAATCTCATGAAATCCTTCTTTTTCAAGCGCGCGTTGAATCAATATACATAAATCTTGTTCATCATCCACGATGAGAATCCGTGGCTGTTCCATCGTCATCACCTCTTTCTAAGCATATCACGTAAGGATTTTGTAAGGTACGCGTGAGTTGGAGTTAAGACAGGGGGCGTAATGTAAGGGACAGAAAGAGGTGCTGAACATGGAAACATTATTACAAGTAAAAGCGATTCAAAAGACATACGGGAAAGGGGACGCGACGTTCCGAGCGCTCGATGACGTTTCCTTCACCATTGAACATGGGGAGTTCGTTGGAATCATGGGGCCGTCCGGGGCCGGGAAATCGACGTTGCTCAACGTCCTCGCGACAATCGATACACCGACGTCGGGTGAGATTTTGGTCGAAGGCGATGACATTGCGGTGATGAATGAGGAGGCTCTTGCCGATTTCCGACGTGACCATCTTGGATTCATCTTTCAGGACTATAACTTGCTCGATTCATTGACGGTCCGGGAAAACATGTTGCTCCCGCTCGCCGTCTCGAAGACGCCGGTTCATGAGACACGCGCAAAGGTCGAACGGTTAGCGAAACGATTCGGACTCGAAGGGATCCTCGAGCAGTACCCGTATCAAATCTCAGGCGGACAGAAACAACGGACGGCTGTTTGTCGGGCGCTCATCTCGGACCCGAAACTCATCTTTGCCGATGAGCCGACCGGTGCGCTCGATTCGAAGTCGGCGACCGATCTCTTAGATACCCTCGCTCGGTTGAATGAAGCGGAGACGACCATCATGATGGTGACGCATGACGCCTTCGCCGCAAGTTTTTGCCGCCGAGTCCTCTATATTCAAGACGGACAGTTGAAGAAAGAGCTCATTCGCGGCAACGCCTCACGAGACGCATTCTACCAATCAATCCTCGAGGAGCTCGCGAAAGGCGGTGCGGTCGATGACGCTATTTGAGCTCGCTAAGAAAAACGTCGTACGGAATCTGTCGCGATACGCACTCTATGTCGGGACGACCATCTTTTCCATCGTCATCTACTTCACGTTCGCGACACTCAAGCACAGTCATGAAATCAGTGCGCTTGCGGAAACATCGCAAAAGATTAGCGGGTTGATGAGCACGTCGACGTTCATCCTCATGTTGTTCGTTGCTTTGTTTATCGCCTACTCGAACGCCTTCTTTTTGAGAGGACGTAAGCGAGAGGTCGGGCTCTACTCATTACTCGGGGTCCGAAAGAAACAGATTGGACTCTTGCTCTTGTTTGAGAATATCGTCATTGGAGCGGTGTCCTTGGTCGTTGGAATCGTGCTCGGCCTGTTCGGATCGAATGCGCTTTTGCAACTGTTGATGCGATTGATGGACAGTGACTTGAACATCGGATTCGCTTTCTCTGCGTCGGCATTCATCGAGACGTTCCTTGTCTTTCTTGCTATTTTCCTTTTCACATCACTCCAAGGGTACCGCGTCATCTATCGCTTCAAGTTGATTGACCTGTTTCATGCGGATAAGAGTGGGGAAGGTGTTCCGACGGCGAAAGGATGGGTCGCACTCACAGGTGTGCTCACAATTGGAGCGGCGTACTGGCTCGCGCTTCAGGATCTGATGACGTCATCGCTATGGCGAATGCTCGGACTTGCGATGCCGCTTCTCATTATCGGATTGAGTGTCATCGGGTCTGCGCTTCTCTTTCACAGTGTCTTGATTTTCGCATTGACATGGTTGAAAGGGAACGAACGCTGGTCGTGGAAACGACTCAATTTGTTGACGACGTCACAGCTCCTCTATCGCATTCGCGGGAACGCGAAGACGCTCACGTTGATCAGTATCATCAGCGCGACAGCAATCACGGCAGGAGGTGCCATCTTTAGCGTCTACTACTACGCGGAAGAGAATGTCGCCTCTTATACACCATATACGTATGCCTGGAAAGGGGATGCGGTCGAGGTGAACGGAGCGACGTTCGAATCAAGTGTCGAACAAAAGACGATTCGGACGGAAGCGCAATACGGAGAGCGTGAGCTCGGGGTCATCGATGAATCGACATACCGCCATCTTCTGCAAGGTCTCGGCGTGGCAGAGCCGGCACCGTTCAGACAGGATGAGGTCGTATGGGTCGACCCGTTCTATGACGAACGTTACTCGGAGAATTTTGAATCGGTCAAACTGTCAGGACAGACGGTTGACGTGTCGACGCGTCTTGAAGAATCACCGCTCAACGTGATGACGTTCGGTGGGTCGTTCCTCGTCGTCGCCGACGACATGTTCAAAACGATGACGGAGCCGAGCGAGACGTATCACGTTGTCCTCACGGAGTCGTTCAAAGATCAACGCGAACAGTCTGAGCGTCTAGCGGGACTCGGGCTTGAATCGTTCTCGAGTGCACCGGACGTGTACGCCGAGACGATGGCAATGAACGGGGCGCTCCTCTTTGTCGGGACATTCCTTGGGCTCGTCTTTCTCGTTGCAACAGGTAGCGTCATTTACTTCAAGACGATGACGGAGGCAGAGGATGACCGGGCGAAGTATGCGATATTACAGAAAATCGGGATATCCGATCGGGACGTGCGCCGGACGGTACGCCAACAGATCATCGTCGTATTTCTCGCTCCGTTCGCGCTCGGGATTCTGCATGCGACCGTGGCGCTCATCGCGTTTTCAAACTTGTTAAGCATGAATTTCACGATACCGGTTCTCGTGTGGATGGGCGTCTATACGACCATTTATGCGGTCTATTATGGCATCACAGTTCGCCGCTTCATGACGGCGATTCGATAAGGAGAGAAAAATATGAAAAAATGGATTGGAATTGCAATTGTTGCGATTGTATTGGTCGTTGGATTAACGCAGGTGGATTGGAATCGGATTGGGAAGGATAACCTTTTCGTTGAAATCGGAGGAGCGACGGATGTAGAAGAGACGACGCTCGAGAACGGCGACGTGATGAAGCGTTACATTTATACACAATCCGCGTTCACGGAGGAAGGTGACCAGAAAGAAGTCACCTTTACCGCTGGGAAAGAACTTCGGGAGGGGGCGTTCTTACGTCTTTATGTCAAAGATGAAGATACCGTGACCTCGTATGACGAAGTGAAACGGGAAGAGCTTCCTCGTCCAGTCATTGAGAAGTTGTAAAAAAAATCATTCGTCACGAACATCATGACGAATGATTTTTTTTTGCCTACTCAGACGAGAGGAGTTTCCTAGGCATGAAGTTCAAGTTTGAGTATGTACGTTAGTTCATGATGCGCCAATTCAGAGAAGTTTGTTTTCTTCACATGTGTTCGTGGACGCAATCCGCATTCCAGTGCGATGTCGACAATGGTACGAATCTGATTTTCCGTATAGAATCGCTTCCGGCCGAACGTAAATGGGGTCGGTGGCAAGACGCCATCTGTTTCCCATTTGATCAATTGCTGTTGGCTGCGTGGGATGCCGGCCACGCTAAAGGCGCGACTCAATTCTTTGAGCGGATAGACCATTAGATGCTGCTCTTTATACGAAATTAGTTTTCCCTGTTCCGGTCGGTATGTATCCCATTCGGTCGCTGAAAACGTCAGGTCGGCTTGGTCGAAGTCGTGTTGAGCGGAAGGAATTGAGGCAAAGCTTGCGAGGTCTAGGCTGTTCATCGTGTATGTCTCCTTCTTCAAGACTGACTAGTGAAATTCAAAAAAATGCCCTCCTACGTATCGTACCCCATTTACAAGAATTTAACTTACAGTTTTTTCAAATGTGGGGAATAAATCATGGTACTTTTGACGTATTTTTGAATGCTGTCTGCCGAAGATTAAGATACCCTACTTAATATGAAAACTCAAGAAAGTAGACAGAAATTGAAAAATGAATAAATATTCAGATAGTTTAGGACTATCGTCACTTATTGTTATAGAAAAATAGAATGAGCACTTTGACCTTGTAAGCGGTTAATAAGGACGAAGGAGGTGAGACAAATGGTAGCATATCGAGAAACGGCGACGATGCTTTATTTGGACACTCGACGACAACTCGACGGCAAAGAGAAAAAGCAACTCGTCCGCTATGGACCGCTTGGAAGTCGGATGGATGAGGCGCGGATGAAACAGTTTGCTGACTTGATCAAGGCACTGATTGATGTGGAATCCGCCAACTACGTCGTGGCCCAAGAATTTCTAGTGTATTAACAGGGAGGACTTATGAAAAACCTCACTCGTCCCGCTGCCAATCCTCGGCACGATGAGCAGGTGGTCACATGAGTTGGCCCGAACTCATCTCAAATTTGGGGTTCCCTATCGTTGTCTCGCTCTATTTGCTTCATCGGATTGAGACGAAGCTCGATCGTATGATCCAGCTGCTCGAACGAATGGATACCTCGACCGCATCAGAAACCTAATCCCCTATTGAAAGGAGCCATCCCCCATGGCTGTCTTAACAGAGAAGAAAGCAACGTTCGTTTTGACGACGCATCATGACGTACAAACAGCGAAACCGACGAAAAAAGCACAACGGTTCGGTCCGATTCGTGCCGACCTGACGGCAGATACGATTGATGCGTTCGGTCGTCTCTTGATTGATCTCGTCATTCAAGAGGGAGCAGACCTCGGCATCGTCCGTGAATACGATTTAGTCTAACCCACATCTTAAGGAGGAGAATAACCCATGACTGACACAAAACTTGAAATCTCATTTTTAGATGCATTCCACAAGGTCGTACGCTTCCGCTTGAATAACGTGAAACAACCGGTCGAAGCCCAAAAAGTAGAAGCGCTTGCTGACTTCATGGTCGCCAACGATCCGCTCGCAAAGAACGTGATGGAGTGGACCGAAATCAAGATGATTGAAGGTACGCAGACCGTATTGAGTGAGAAGTAATTGATTGAAAGGTGACTCTTGCAGTTTGAGTCACCTTTTTTAAGTTTGGTCAATTCTCTTCATTATTTTCTGAAAATTGTCGATAGTATAGGAAACACTGCATGATTGAGAGGGGAATACATAGATGGCATGGAAATCAACATGGTCTAAGGCATTGAGCCGGATCAAACGAAAACCGACATGGACGTGGAAACCGACACTCAAGTGGAAGCGCGGAGAGAAGCGTGAACGCACGAGATCTTTCGGGGCGAACATCGGGAAGAATTTAACGATTCGTCAAAAATTATGGGGGCTCGTCATCATATCGCTCGTCATGGTCATTGGCGTCGGTGGTTACGCACTGTTTTCAATGAGTGACGCGAACCGTCAAGCGGACGATATCGTCAACAATTGGAATAAAGGGCTCGATTACGCTCACGAACTCAACACACTCGCCGCAAACTATCGAACACTTGAGCTCGATCACATCGTGACGGAGGATGCGGCACAAAAAGAAGAACTGATGACACGAATGAAAGAGATTCGTGACGAGATCAACACGATTGCACCGAAGTATGAAGGACGAGCCGTGAACGCAGAAGACAAGGAACTCTTTACGAATTTCTCGCGTCAATGGGAGATGTATCAACGCGTCTCGGACAACATGTTGACGTTCAGCTCAACGGGTAACACAGGGATGGCCCGCTCATACTATGATGCGCAGTCCAAATCTACATATGACAACTTCACACAAAAACTAGCAGATCTGGTCGCCTACAACTCAGAAGGGTCGCAACGTGTCGGACAAAACATGGAAAGTGAATTCATGAAGTCTCTTATGGCATTGATCGCCGTGACGGTCGGGGCCGTGGTGATTCTCTTATTCCTCGGACTCAGCCTGTTACGCTCGATTATTCGACCGATGCAAACGCTCCAGACGCGCTTTGATGAACTCGCGACACAAGGTGGCGACTTGACGATGACGATTCCCGTCACGTCGAACGACGAGATCGCACAAGTCAGTCGTTCGTTCAACACGTTCCTCGCCACACTTCGTGAGATTATGATCGATGTCGATGAGACGGCGAAAGTCGTCCTCTCGTCTTCAAAAGACGTATCCGCTGAAGTGACACGACTCAGTCACTATATGGAAGAGACGTCGGGTACGGTCGAAGAATTGACGGCCGGGATGGAAGAAACGGCAGCCTCTTCACAAGAAATGAGCGCTTCGACGACCGAGATGGGAAGTTCAATCGATTCAATCGTCGACTTATCCAATGAGAGTGCCGAAACAGCAAATCGTGTCGAGACACGAGCACACGAGATGCGGGAACAAGCTGTCGTCTCGAAAACAGAAGCCGTGGCGATTATCGAGAAGAAACAAGTCGAACTCGCGGAAGCCATCAAAGGAGCCCAGTCGGTTGAAGAGATTCGCGTCTTGACGACGGCCATTCTCGCGATTGCTGACCAGACGAACTTGCTCGCCTTGAACGCATCGATTGAAGCGGCACGGGCAGGGGAAGCGGGTCGCGGCTTCGCGGTCGTCGCATCCGAGATTCGCAAATTGGCGGAAAACTCACGTCAGACGGTCAACGAGATTCGCGACGTGTCGAACACGGTGATCGATTCGGTCGAACGACTCAACACGAGCTCGGCAGACATGTTGACGTTCCTCAACACGAAAGTCATGGCCGACTACGACCGTCTCGAAGATGCCGCAACGCAATATGAACAGGATGCGACGGTGTTCGGTGAGACGGCGAAGACGTTCGAAGGTAATGCGCTTCAACTTCGCCATATGACGGACAACATTCTTGGGGTCATCCAGGAAGTGGCGACGACCGTGACAGAGGGCGCGGACGGTACGCAGTCCATCTCAGAGAAAGTCCAACTTTCGGTCGAGCGTTTCAACGACGTTCAGGCGAAGATGGGCGAAACAGAAAAACGGGCGACCGTACTCTCGAATCGCGTGGCGCAATTCAAGCTATAAGCAAAACTCAGAACCAGGCAGATGTCTGGTTCTTTTTTTGTGCCCAGTACAAAAAATAAAAAGATAGGTCAATACATAAATGAATTTCAAATTGTTGGTACAAATTAGGCTGTTGTGTCCGATAAAGAAAAGGCAATACATAAAAATAGAGAGAAAAAGAGGTGGAAGAGGAGATTACTCCTCGTAGTACGTGAAAAAGATGTTGAACGAATGGACGTTATCAAGAAAAATCATGGCAAGTGTCGGCTTGATCCTGATTCTGACATTGGTCGGGATGGCCTATAATCTGTGGACGCTCGATCGGATGACGAGTCAGTATGAACAGATGATCTCAAATGATGTCATGAAGATGAAAGCGGCGGACGATTTGGCGCTCGGGATGGTGCGCCAGGCGTATGGGGTTCGTGGGTATGTGCTCGTACAAGACGATGAACGGAAACAACAAATCACTCGTGGTGGAGAAGAGAAGAAAGCCGCCATCGAATCGTTGATCGAACTCGCGGACAACGAGTCCGAACGAAAAGAATTTGAATCGTTACTCGAATATGCGACTGGATATGACGAGTTGGCGACTCAAGCCATCACGGCGATCGACTCAAAAGATCAAGAAGCGATTGATCGTTTGACACTACGTCTCATGCCAGACGTGACGAAATCGATCGCATCGACCGGAGACGCATTGCAGGCCGAGACGGAAGAGAAGATGTTGGCGATGCAGATGGAGCTCCAAGAAGCGAGTCAGCGTGCCTTCTGGTACTCGGTCTTCATCGCCATCGTCAGTTTCGTCCTGACGATGGGCGCCGGATATGCCATCAGCCGTATGGTGACGACACCGCTCCGTTTCTTAGCGAAAGAAGTAGAAGTAGTCGCGGAAGGTGATTTGACACGTGAGGATCTTCAGGCGCTCACACAAGATGAAATCGGACAATTGATGACCGGCTTCAACCGCATGAAGGGTAATTTGCGTGAACTCATTGACCGCGTCACCCAAAACGCACAGGAAATCACAGCACAATCGGAAGAACTGTATGCGAGTACGGAAGAGATGGCGTCACAGACGGAGGAAACGACACGTCTCATCGACCGAGTCGTGGAAGAAACGGTCGCGCAGGCGAAAGAAGCGACTGGAACATCTCAAGCGGTGGCTGCTGCCGATGAAGGCATCGGTCGTATCGCTGGATCGATTGGCTCGATTAACGATGATGTGTCACAGAGTTTGAAGCTCGCCGAAGAAGGTGGTGCGACGATGGCTCAGGCGAAAGACGAGGTGCTCGCACTGGAGCGGGAGACACGTCTGACGGGAGAATCGATTTCGGCATTGAAGCAACAGTCTGACGAGATCGCCCTTATTACCGAGGTCATTCAATCGATCACCGACCAGACAAACTTGTTGGCATTGAACGCGGCCATCGAAGCGGCACGTGCCGGTGAGCAAGGAAAAGGGTTCGCCGTCGTTGCAGAAGAAGTGCGTAAACTTGCCGAGCAGTCGAAGCAGTCGGCGACACAGATCGCCGGGTTGATCGAGTCGATTCAGACACAGTCGAACGCCGTTCTCGACCAACACGTCGTCAGTGCGAAACGCGTCGAGACGAACACGTTGTTGCTCGAACGAGCGACACGCGCGTTCGAACAGATTGTCAGTCAGCTCGAGACATCAGTCGATAATACGTCACATATCCGCATCGCCTCGCATGAGATTGCGGAGACGACGAAACAAGTCGCAACGTCCTCTCTTCAAATGTCACAAGACAGTGAAGGGATGGCCGACACGATGCGTACGGTCGGTGAGACGGCTGACGCCCAACTCGCGATGATTCAAGAATTGAACGGTGTCGCCGAATCACTCGGCAATATGACGAGTGACCTGCAGACACTGATTGGTCGATTCACGACATAAGTTGAAAGCCCTGTCTCCTTGGAGTCAGGGCTTTTCGTTCACATCGGAACGATTCGCGATGAAGAAAGTGGGGAATCAACAACAAGGTAAACGACAAAAAGGAGTGGATTATATGAAGTATACGGTCATTACAGGAGCCAGTTCAGGTATCGGGTATGAGACAGCGAAGTTGCTCGCTGAAAAGGGAAAGTCGCTCGTGCTCGTCGCAAGACGAAAAGAAGAGTTGGAGTCGTTACGCGATGAAATCAAATCGATCTCGTCGGACAGTGACGTCATCATCAAATCGACCGACCTATCATATAGCGAGAACGTGTACGGATTATATGAATCGCTTGCGGACCTCGACATCGAGACGTGGATCAACAATGCAGGATTCGGGGATGCAGATCTCATCAAGGACGTCGACCTTGGTAAAATCGAGAACATGATTCGTTTGAATATCGAGGCACTCACCGTCTTATCGAGTCTATACGTTCGAGATTATCATGACGTCGAAGGGGCACAACTGTTGAACGTGTCGTCTGTCGGGGGATATCGAATCGTCCCGAACTCAGTCACATATTGTGCGACGAAGTTCTTCGTCAGTGCATATACGGAAGGACTCGCACAAGAGTTGAAGCAGAGCGGGGCCAAACTTCGGGCGAAAGTACTCGCACCGGCCGCGACGGAGACGAGCTTCGCCAACCGGGCTCGCGATACGGAAGGATTCGACTACAGTGAGAACGTCGCGAAGTATCACACGGCGCGCGAGATGGCAGAATTCCTATGGGAGTTACTTGAAGGCGACGAAGTCGTCGGGATTGTCAATCCGGAGGACTACTCGTTCAGCCTGAGCGGACCGATTAAACCGTATGCCGGATAAACAAAAAACATCACGCCGCGCTGAACTGCTCCCCGTCAAGTAGACAGGGCTCAAGCCGTTTAGTCGTTTCTGAAAACGATCGTGGTTGTAGAACGATATGTAGGTCTCGATGGCCGATGTGAGTTCGCTATATGCTTGGAACTCACGCAAGTAGTACATCTCCACTTTCAAGGTGCCCCAAAAACTCTCGATCGGCGCATTGTCGATGCAACGTCCGACCCGGGACATGCTTCGGGTCATGCCCGCGTCTTCTACCATCCGTTTGAACCCTCTCGAGGTATATTGGAACCCTTGGTCGCTATGGATCATCGGACGTGCTCCTGTACGGAGCCCCGCGATGGCTGGCATCATCGTATGGAACACGAGCCCGTTGTTGTTGGACCTCCCGATGCGATAGGCGACGATTGAGCCGTCATACAGGTCGATGATCGCGCTCAGGTAGGCCTTCTTCCCGGCGCCGTATTTGAACTCGGTGACGTCGGTGCACCATTTCTCGTCTGGCCGGGATGCACTGAATTCTCGGTTCATCAGGTTCTCGGCCACATGTTGTGGCGTTGATTTCTTATGTCTCTTCTGCTTCCGGCGGATGATCGATTGGATCCCATGGATATGCATCAAGCGATAGATCCGCTTTTCATTGAACGGGGACAGGCTCTGTTGCCGGCGCAGCCGATTGATGGTCATCGTGATCCGACGGTACCCGTATGTGCCGTTCGCCTGGTCATAGAGTAGACGAATGTCCTCCAGAAGCTTCTCGTTCTCTTCTTGACGCACCGGTATGGTACGATTCAACCATTTGTAATAGGCCGCCCGTGAGATGCCGGCGACTCGACAGAGGAGCACGATCGAAAGGGCCTCCTCTTTGTTCAATTCTTTGATGGCGATATATCGTTGCTGTAGCCGTACCTGGCTGATCACGACATCCTCTCGATCTCCTCTAACTTTTTTAGGAACAGGATGTCTGCACGAAGAAGTTCGTTCTCAAGCTCCATTTGCTGGATACGGCGCTTAAGCTTCTCTTCTTCGCTTAGTTCGTCCTCTGGCTTCGTACGCCCACGGCGGTCCACGAGCGCCTCTGCTCCGCCCGTGTCATACTTTTTGATCTAGCCATAGACCTGGGCATAGGACACCTGAAATTGTTCCGCGGTCTGCTGGTAGTTGCGTCCATTCTCCAAACAATATTTCACGATCTCAAGGCGCTCTTCGAATGTAGTTTTTCTTCCTTTTGTCATAGCTCGATCCATTCCTTTTCTCGAATCTGTTAACTCGCTATGACTAGTATACTTCTTAATCCATTTACGAAGAACAGACCAATTACTGATCTGATACTTGGAGAGTACCTCCATTCTAGTGAACCCATCGAGATAGTCGCGGACGGCCGCGATTTTCAGTTCCTTGGTGTAAGATTTCCATGCCTTCGATTCCTTCAACGCATCGATCCCACCGGTATCGAATTTCACTTTCCACACCTGGAGGGTGTGCCTAGAGACGCCATGAGCCCCCATGATTTCCTTCCAAGTATATGTTTCTTCTTCCATCATGCGCAGCGCACTCAATTTTTGTTCGATCGTATGCCGACTTCTCGCCATAAAAAACACTCCCCAATAGATAAACAGATTTTTTATTTCATCTGTCTACCTATTGGGGAGCATATCAGTATCGATACCAGGTCGCAGCTTAGGTCTACCCTTTTTTCTTTTTTACTGTCTACTTGACGGGGAGCAGTTCAAAAACCCCTGGGGTTGATTTTTGTTCATTTAACTCTTCGCCTGCCTCAAGTACCGCGGATAGAATACGAGCGCTGTGACGATACAAATTGTTCCGAAAACCACAAGAATTGCTAGAGATGCCCAAACATCTAGTAGAGTACCTTGCTCCAAGAGCACGGTCTTGTAGCCTTCCAGTGCCCAGTAATGTGGTAGGAACCTCGCAATGTTCTGCATCACCTCCGGCATAAATTCAACGGGCATCCAGAGACCACCGAGCATTGCACCACCGAGAGCAATGACTTGCGTGAGAGCAATTCCCATGTTTTCCGTCTTGGCGAGCACTGCCATCGCCATTCCACAGCCTGTCGCAACAAACGCCAGGCCGACAGAGAGTACAGCGAGCGCCACCGGATCGCCGAGAGGAAGGTCATAGACAACTACACCAAACCCGAACAGCACGATGATCTGTAACAAGACCACTGCGACGAACGGCAACCATTTGCCAAGGAAATACTCCATCCGCGACAATGGTGTACTGGCCATACGCGCCGTCATGCCACTGTCGCGATCTTTGATAAACGCGATGACGATGGAAATCATGATGTAGAACGAGAACATGACTGTATACCCCGGCACGATCTGGACGACAAGTTGCTCGGGCTCTGCACCCATGCTCTCTCCAAATAACGTGATAAAGCCGACGATGAAGATGATGGGTAACAGAAATGTCCAAAACCATAGTCCCTTATCCTGTGTCTTCTTTTTCAGCTCTAGTAAGGCAATCGCGTTCATTGCACTCCCTCCTGTCTCGTGTCGCGTAAATGCGTGCCAGTCAGCTTGAAGAAGATGTCCTCGAGCTTCGCTTGACTGAGTTCAAGGCGTTCCGGAATGATGGCCTCAGCGGCAAACTGTTTGGCGATCCGCTCCAGAAGACGTAAAGGTTCTGCACTCTCAATCACAAACCCCTTATCCCGCGCAGTCACACCCTCGTATCCGTTTAACCCTTCTCGCGTCACGGACGGACCTTCCAAATAGATGGCCGAGTGTCGGTGTTTGGCGAGAACCTCTTGCATGGTTCCGTATTCGACGACGTTTCCTTGGTCTATAAACCCTATCGTGTCACACAACTGCTCCACTTCTTCCATGTAATGACTGGAATAAAGAATCGTCTTGTCCTGCCTTTTCAAGTCATGAATCAATTCGAAGATGGCCCAACGTGACTGAGGATCGACGCCTACTGTCGGCTCGTCGAGTACAATGATGTCCGGATCATGAAGTAAGGCACATCCGATATTCAATCGCCTCTTCATCCCTCCAGAGAAGGTGCGGACAAGGGATTTTTCTCGATCAGCTAAACCGATTAGTGCGAGTACCTGTTGTATGCGTTCTTGAAGCTTAGAACCCTTCAACCCATACAGCCTTCCGAAGAACAGCAAGTTATCACGCGCCGTCAACGTCTCTTCTAAACAAATGTCTTGCGGGACGTAACCGATGCGCCGTTTGATGGCTGTGACATTCTGTTTAAATGGTGCTCCTTGCACAAGGACATCTCCTTCATAGTCTTCCACCACACCGACTAAAATCTTCATGAGCGTCGACTTTCCTGCTCCGTTCGGGCCGACCAAACCGAAGCAGCTTCCCCTCGGTATATCGAGGTTTACTGAGTCAAGCGCTTGCCGTTTGTCATAGTTCTTGCGGACGCCTTGAATCTCGATCATATTTGTTCCCTCCCTTTATTTTCGTTGTTGCAAGGATTCATTCATGCGCTTTTCCATTTGCTTAAAGTACGTAAACCAGCCGAGCCAGTTGAGGATGTAGGTGATTGTGAAAAATACAAATCCAATGGCAAGTGAACGTGGTGTGAGTGGAACCCAACCTGTGAGCCAAGTAAAGACAGGAAACAGCACAATCAGCGACGTTACATAATGAAACAAGGTCTGCTTCAACATGCTCCACTCGTCTCTTTCGAATAATAAAGCGCTTATGCTAAAGTACGCACCGATCAACATGCTGCCGAGTAAGTTCAGAGCAATCAGGTGAGAAGAAACGGTATCTTCGGGATCATTCAGTACAACAAGCGCAATGAGCGTCACCACAGCCCCTACACCAAATCCACCAAACATGCGGACAATCAATTTACTCACCACGGCCGCCACCTCCTTCCACTAATTGCTTGCGCAGATGCTGCACATAGCTTCGTGTGACGTATTCTTTATTACCGGATTTAAAAAAGACACACAGATTTCCGTTGAACGATAGTTCGAATCTGTCAATCCGGTCCATGTTGCCGATGACCGATTTGGAGAAGCGAATAAAGCTGTAGTTGGTCAAGAATTCTTCTAGTTCATATAGTTTGAGCTTCAACTCTAGCGCTTTCGTCTGCATCTGCGCGTACACCTTTCGATTTGCCGAATAGACATAGTCAATCTCACTCGGCTGCAAGATCACAGACCCCTCGCCGTCTACAGCTACAAGTCGCTTCGGTGAACCTTCTGATTTATCGAGTTCCTTCAGATGCCGCACAATCGTCTCTACTTCTTCGGTCCACTGGCTTGCCTGGATGGTCACCATGGGAGTGTCTTCGTAGGCCGGGTCAATATCAATTTTGATTTTCATGGAGGCCTCCTTCTCTTCTTTTACAGTATGTTAGAAAAAGTCACAATTGGTGTATGTTTATGTATGAGTTGCAAAAACGGAAGCCTGACATGCACAATTTGTTGCATGAACGCCCCTCCTCGAACGGGGACAGGCTCTGTTGCCGGCGCAGCCGATTGATGGTCATCGTGATCCGACGGTACCCGTATGTGCCGTTCGCCTGGTCATAGAGTAGACGGATGTCCTCCAGAAGCTTCTCGTTCTCTTCTTGACGCACCGGTATGGTACGATTCAACCATTTGTAATAGGCTGCCCGTGAGATGCCGGCGACTCGACAGAGGAGCACGATCGAAAGGGCCTCCTCTTCGTTTAATTCTTTGATGGCGATATATCGTTGCTGTAGCCGTACCTGGCTGATCACGACATCCTCTCGATCTCCTCTAACTTTTTTAGGAACAAGATGTCCGCACGAAGAAGTTCGTTCTCAAGCTCCATTTGCTGGATACGGCGCTTAAGCTTCTCTTCTTCGCTTAGTTCGTCCTCTGGCTTCGTACGCCCACGGCGGTCCACGAGCGCCTCTGCTCCGCCCGTGTCATACTTTTTGATCTAGCCATAGACCTGGGCATAGGACACCTGAAATTGTTCCGCGGTCTGCTGGTAGTTGCGTCCATTCTCCAAACAATATTTCACGATCTCAAGGCGCTCTTCGAATGTAGTTTTTCTTCCTTTTGTCATAGCTCGATCCATTCCTTTTCTCGAATCTGTTAACTCGCTATGACTAGTATACTTCTTAATCCATTTACGAAGAACAGACCAATTACTGATCTGATACTTGGAGAGTACCTCCATTCTAGTGAACCCATCGAGATAGTCGCGGACGGCCGCGATTTTCAGTTCCTTGGTGTAAGATTTCCATGCCTTCGATTCCTTCAACGCATCGATCCCACCGGTATCGAATTTCACTTTCCACACCTGGAGGGTGTGCCTAGAGACGCCATGAGCCCCCATGATTTCCTTCCAAGTATATGTTTCTTCTTCCATCATGCGCAGCGCACTCAATTTTTGTTCGATTGTATGCCGACTTCTCGCCATAAAAAACACTCCCCAATAGATAAACAGATTTTTTATTTCATCTGTCTACCTATTGGGGAGCATATCACGCTGGCGTGATGTTTTTTCATGACGTCGGTACAGAGTAGCCACCCGTGAAGCGGTGTGTCAGGCGACGTGTCAAGTAACGCAACCGGAGGCGCCATACATAAAACTGTGACGTGTTCGGAAGAATGACGTTATCGACGTATTCCGCGAACATATGGCGAAACATTCGCTCTTCACTGCGGTCATAGGTCGCACTCCACATCCCGTGATTCTCGACTTCAAGGAGCATCCAAATCATCTCATCGGTAAGCGGGTCATCGTCCTTCAACTCGGCCGTCAGTGCAGCGAAACGATGGCTACACATAGACGCGTATAAGGAATGGGCATGTGGGTCATGTGGGTTTAATGTTAAGTAACCACTCGCCGTCTTCATCAGTTCATCGACCATATCGAGCGGAATGTCGTCATACACTTGGAAAAATTCGAGCAACATCGGGACGGTGTCCGGACCAAATCCGGCAAGCCGGACATAGTTCATGATATGAAGACCGGCCTCGCCATGGAATTTGCGGTCGAAGTAGTGGACGGCAAGGGCGCGATGCATGATTGGGACATCCGGATAGCGTTCGACGCCACGGAGAAAGTGTTGTTCAGCCTCGAACGTGAACCCGGTGTCTTCACTGACAAATCCTTTTAACATATGAAGAATGTAGTGGTCACCGAGCGAACTCGCTTTCTCGAGCCACGGTTTGGCCGAATCGGTGTCACCTTCTCGAATATATGGATAAGCACGCATCGCCGGGAAGAATGGGTCGTCCGGGAACGCGGTCTCGCCCCGTGTCGCCATGTCATTGATGGCTTCAGCGTTATAAGCTTCCGTTAATTCTGCGAGGAGCATCATCTCAAGGAACGTGCGCTGGAACTCTGGGGTGTGTAAATCGATCGTTTGTGTCATAGGGTGTCCTCCTCACAAGTACTAGTGTCGCTCTATTATACTTGTTCTTGTCACAGTCGAGTAACATCTTTTGCAAAAACGGGAAATGGAAAGTAAAGACTGGAAAGGAGGGGAATGGCATGGCGACGTTCACTGGATATGTCGCAGAGGTGATGGATGAGAAAATCCGCGTCACGCCGACGCGGGAAGCAGAACCGTTTGACGGCATCGTGTTTCATGTAGCGAGACCTCTTTTGGATGAGACACCGCTTCTCATCGGACAACAGGTTCGAGTCGAGCATGATGAACGGTTGACACGCTCCTTGCCACCGCAAGCGACGGCACGTCGGGTCGATGTGTTATGATGAGGACGAGGTGAATGACATGGGACAACGGAACTTTCTATGGCTTGGAGCCGTCGTCGGCTTCAGTGCCCTCGTCGTCTGGTTATTGCAAGACGCGCTCCCGTTCTGGGCGCTGTCGATTCTATTACTCGGACTAGGAGCGGTGCTCGGCAATCTCCAACGACGTTTCACACGTGACGAATAACAAGCACTCCATCATTCGGATGGAGTGCTTGTGTCGTTTTCTTCTTCATTTATGTTTTCTTCAGTGTCCGGATCGTCTTCGACGATGGAGCCCTCATCCCCGTCTGGTTCGAGCGTCGTCGGTTCTTCTGGCTCCGCTGGCTCTTCCGGTTCGCTCGGTTCCTCCGGCTCAGTCACCGGAGGATCGTCTTCAATCGGCTCTTCCGTTTCCGGTGGGTCCGTCGGTTCCTCTGGTTCACTTGGCGGTTCCGCAGGCTCTTCCGGTGTCGTCGGTTCGGGCTCTTCCACAACTTCCTCTTCGACTTCTTCCTCGACCGGCGCCTCCGGTTCAGTGGCCGGTGGGATTTCAGGTTGCGCATCGGGAATAGGGGGTGCTTCCGGAACGACGACCGGTTCTTCTGTCAAATCCGGTTTGATCGGTTCAACCGGTGCGAGTTCGATAGGTGGCGGTGCCGGTGCATCTTTTGCGATGAACGTCCGGATGTCTTGTTCAAATAGTGCGGTCGGCAAGGCGATCCCACGCAAATGGATGGCGACGACTCGCCCGGATGCTGAAAGAAGTGGACTGCCATACGCATGACGTGGCAATTCAAAGTTTCGGCTATAGCCGTTCTCGGCGAATGTGACCGTACCGTTGATGCGTTCTTGCATCGTCAATGTGGTCAACGTCTCGTCCTCTGCGGCGATCGCTTGCGTGAGTGTGTATGGTGTGTTCTCCGTCTCTTCAATTCGAATGACAGCAATGAGCTTCGTCCGACCGACGACGGTGCCGGAGACGGCCTCACCGTCATGGTACATGATGATATTCGTCAACCCGGCCACATTCGAGGCGGCGGTGACGACATCGCGTGAGCTCACCAAAAATCCCGTTCCGTAACTGACGGTGAAGAGGCTGTCCTGTAAGGCGGCGAAGTCGACCGGTGTCGCTTCGTCAGCGGAGACCGTATCTTCCCCAATCGGCAAGTTGACCTGATCGGCGAGCGAGTCGGACGAACGCAGCATGTCCTTGAAATAGGCGTTTCCAATGAAGGTGACAAAGGCAATGAGTGCGATAGCGAATGGAGTGGCAAATAACCAAATCGTGCGACGTGAGCGGCGGCCACACGTCGGACAGACCGTTTTCGATCGTGTCTTCTTTCCGCAGTGGGGACAAGTCACGGGGGCACCTTCTTTCCATAAAGTTCGATGCTATGCTTATTCCTTCATTTGGAAAGAGGTAAACAAATATTTTGGAGGGGTCACACATTTTAAGTCACATGATAAAATCTTCAAAAGATATAGGGGGAAATCCAATGAAATTCATCATCTTATTTGGTCCACAAGCCGTCGGCAAGATGACGGTCGGGCAGGCGCTCGCCGACAAAACCGGACTGAAATTATTCCATAATCATATGACGATCGACCTCGTCGGACCGTTCTTCAATTACGGGACGCCGGAAGGGAAACGACTCGTCCAACACTTTCGTCAAGAACTGTTCGAGGCGGTCGCCAAGAGTGATCTACCCGGCATGATTTTCACGTTCGTCTGGGCGTTTGACATGCAGGAGGACTGGGATTACGTGAAGAAAGTGACGGATTTGTTCGAGTCACACGGGGCGGACATCTATTACGTCGAGCTCGAGGCCGAGATGGAGGAGCGGCTCGCGCGCAATACGACGGAGAACCGCCTCACCCATAAACCGTCGAAACGTGACATCGCTTGGTCCGAAGCGGAACTGAAGCAGACGGCGACGATGTATCGATTGAACTCACGTCCCGGGGAGTTAGACGTCGAGCATTATCTCCGGATCGATAACACGAACTTAAGTCCAGAGGAGACAGCGGCACAGATTCAACAAGCATTTGACCTATGAAAAAGCGAGTCCCCGTCAAAGGGAACTCGCTTTTCTCATGCCCACCATTCGGGGCGTTCATAGTCGACCAACACCTGTTTTTCGAGGAGGCGTGGTACAAGGTATGAGGTGACGTTCGGAAGACGATCATCGAGGTCGGCCGGATGGACCATCACTTCGATGGATCGTCCTGGTTCGATGGCATCGAGCGTCGCATGGGAGACGCCATCCGCGTAGAACTGATCACTGAACCGTTCGGTCACCCACAAGTCTCGGCGTGACCCGAGCGTCGTTAAGGCCCGAAACGTCGTGTCGTATTCTTCAGCGAGACGAATGATGACGTCGTGCAGGACCGGCCAACCGTGAATGTGATGGTGGCTGTCGAGATGGTCGAGTGGAAGTCCTGTCGCAAGGAACGCCTCGATTTGGGCTTTCCACTCCAAATAGACGAGTTCCGGGTCAGGCGAGTCTTCAATCATGAAGCGGCTAGTGTAGCGGAACGTGCCATCTTCTTTCGTGAGGGGAGCACTCGTGTCGGCGAGCGGTTTGCCCCAAGACAAGACGAGATGGACCCCGACACGGAGCGACGGATGTTGTTTCGCGAGTCGGACCGCTTCCTCGACGGCATACCCGTTCATGATCATCGTCGCCGAATTGACGATTCCATTCACGTGACTGTCGAGTGTGCCGGCGTTCACACCCGTCGTCAAGCCGAAGTCATCGGCGTTGACGAGGACGAACGTTTTAAGCATTGACGAGACCGAGTGCCTGGTCGAGGACCAGGTCGCCTTTCATCATCCCATACGCCATGTTATCGATGACCGCGACCGGGACGTCGACGGACGACTTGATTTTGCCTTCGAGGTAGCGAACTTGTGGTCCGATCAAGATGACGTCGACGTTCGACTGTTCTTTCAAGCGCGACTCCGGAATCGCGTCAATGGATGCGTCGAGTCCGCGTGCAGCAGCTTCCTTTCGCATTTTTTCCACTAAGATTGATGTCGACATTCCTGCCGAGCAGACGAGTAAGATGTTCATGTCGTTTCCTCCAATCGATTCAAACGGGTGATCATGTCAATCATTTCGACGGCGAGTTCTTTCACGGTCATCGCCGTCATAAGATGGTCTTGTGCGTGGACGAGGAGGACGCTCATGTCGCTCGTCGTCCCCCGTGCCTCTTCTTGTAACAGCTCCGTTTGTAGCTTGTGTGCGTCCAAGAAGGCCGCGTCGGCTTCTTTCAACTTTACCGCCGCTTCGTCCGCTTCACCGCGTTTCGCGGCAGCGATAGCCTCGAATGCAGATGAGCGTGCATTTCCGGCATGTAAGATAATCATAAACGAGAGTTCTTGGATGGTTTCGGTTTTCACGAAATCTTTTCTCCTTCCTCAGTAGCAGCTTTGTTTTTATTGATTTCGGCTGTCATCGCCTTCGCTCCTGCCATGACGAATGGAATATACATCGCTGTCGCAATCGACAAGTTGACGATTTGGAGCAAGACGCCGCGAACGCTACCGCCCGTTACCAAATAGCCACTGATGATTGGTGGTGTTGTCCATGGGACGATGGCGACTGTCTTCGGAACCATGCCTGTCGAGAGCGCGACATAAGAGACGATGGTGAGCGTGACCGGCACTAAGATGAACGGTACGAGCATGATCGGGTTCAATACGATTGGAAGACCGAAGATGACCGGTTCGTTGATGTTAAAGAGACTGGCTGGTGTCGACAGTTTTGCCACTTGGTGATACGGGTGATTCCGTTGTTTGCGGACGACGATGAAGATCGCGAGTAAGAGCGCGAACGTCGTACCCGATCCACCCATGAAGACGAACGCATCCAAGAACGGTTTTGTGACCGTGTACGGTACATCAAACGCTGACGTTCCAGCTTGGAAGGCAGCCAAGTTTTGCTCGATGAGCGGGAGATAGACCGGTTCGATGACCGAGCCGATGATGTTCGTCCCGTGAAGCCCGAAGAACCAAAGGATGTGGTTCAAGAAGGCGATGAGCAAGGCAGCCGGGAGTGAGTCGCCGAATCCTTGGAGCGGTTGTTGGATCGCTTTAAAGATGACTTCAAATACACTGAGTTCGACGACGAGCGTCATGAAGAGCTGGAATCCTGCAACGACCGTCAAGATGATCATTGATGGGATGAGCGCTTGGAATGAACGTGTAACCCCACCTGGTACACCTTCTGGCATCTTGATCGTCAGTTTCGTATTGATGAGGTAGCGGAACATTTCTGTAACGAAAATCGATACGATGATGGCGACGAAGAGACCTTGTGCGCCGAGCCATGCGAAGTTGAGACCCCAGTCAGCAGTGACCGGTACGAGCATGATATACGAGGCGAGCGACAAGATCCCCGCCGCGAGCCCGTCAATCCCGTATGAACGGGCCAAGTTATACCCGATCGAGAAGGCGATCAGGAGCCCGAGTATCGCGAAGGACGCATTCCAAATGCTACCGCCAAGCCCTTGCCAATTACCTTCGCCGAACATGCTGTTCATCGAGCCGACGAAGTCGAGTGAGAGACCACCGATGTTGATGGCTGGGAAGTTGTTGATGAGGACCGCGAGCGACCCGACGATGATGAGTGGCATGACGGAAACGAATCCGTCACGGATGGCGACTAAGTGCCTTTGGGACCCAATACGTCCCGCGATTTCAATAAACTTGTTCATGAGTAAACCTCCTTCTTAAATTGGGGTAGGTACGCCTCGTGCGCTGTGAACAGCTCTTTAAGAAGCGGGTCGATCCGTTTCTCGTCCTGGATGAGCGGGTTCATGAGGCAGGCAAGGTAGGCGTCCTCGTACGTGCCAGATACAGCCGCTTGGATGGCGAGCTGTTCAAACGTTTTTAAGTTCGTGATGAGCCCACGGATCGGTAGCGGCAACGCGCCGATGGAGATTGGGCGAGGCCCCGACTTCGTGATGACGGCGTTCACTTCGATGACCGCATCGTCTGGTAAATCTCGAATCGTGCCGTTATTGAGCGTGTTGACCGTCTGGATGTCACCGCGGTCGTTGTGAATCGAGTCCATCAAGTTGCAGGCGGCGTCTGAATAGTAGGCGCCTCCACGTTTTTCAAGCTCTTCCGGTTTGACGGCGAGATCGACGTCTTTGTATTTCTCGAACAACTGCGCCTCGACTTGTTGCACGACTTCGGCACGGGTGCCATTTTGTGCGTACGCCTCGAGATCTTTCTTCAACACATCTTTCGTCTGGAAGTAATACTGGTGATACGGGTTCGGTAACATGCCGAGTGACGATAGGAACGATTCGCTCCAACCGAGACCGACGATGTTCGCCGGCGAGTAATCGTTGCCTGAGTTGAGCGAGGCGAGGACGTCACTCGTCCGATCCACGCCGTCGACCCATACGTGACGACCGAAGACGAAGTGGTTCAATCCGATAAATTCAATCGCGACTCGTTCGACAGGTGTCTCGAGGATCTCAGCGACCGAGTTTCGCATGTTGAACGGGATGTTGCATACACCGATGACCTTCTTATGAGATGAGTGCTTGAGTACGGCCTCGGTGACGATGCCCGCCGGATTGGTGAAGTTGACGAGCCAGGCATCCGGACAAATCTCGGCGACTTCATTTGCCAAGTCGATCAAGACCGGGATGGTACGGAACGCTTTGAATAATCCGCCTGCGCCATTCGTCTCTTGCCCGATGAAGCCGTGCTTGAGCGGGATGCGTTCATCGAGCGCGCGTGCCTTGAGTCCACCGACCCGAATCTGTGTGGATACAAAATCTGCGCCGACGAGTGCGGCTCTTCGATCGAGCGTCCAACTGAGTGTGATCTCGGCGTTTGCCTTTTCAATCATCCGCTGAGCGAGACGACCGACAATCTCTAGTTTCTCCCTCCCTTCTTCGATATCGACGAGCACGATCTCCCGAACGGGGAACGTTGCCTGTCGATCAATCAATCCTTCGATGATTTCCGGGGTGTAACTGGACCCACCGCCGATGATGACGACCTTGACTGCCATGGTGCCAACTCCTCCTTTTGAAAGCGATTTCTTTTTGTCGTAACAAATATAACAAATGATACAACTTTCAGCAATATAAAAAATACAAATAATACAAATGAGTTTTTGTATTTGCATTTGTATGCTTGCTGTATCACAATAAAGGAACCAACCCAACGTAAAGGAGATGGAGACATGTCGCAATCGACGCTCCAAACCGCAATCAAGGATGAACTGCTGTCCCGCATCAAGAGTGGGCACTATAAAGAAGGGGAAAAATTTCCGACCGAATACGCGCTTTGCGAGGAGTTCGATGTGAGCCGGACGACGGTGCGTGGCGCCCTCAACCAGTTGACGACGGAAGGCTATTTGGTCCGTCAACAAGGCCGTGGGACGTTCGTCGCCGGGAAGAAAGTACAACAGACGTTGTCGTACACGCCGAACAACTATGCGGCCCAGCTCGCCGTCCAAGGAAAACGTGGGCAAGTCGCCTTGATCGACATCTCGGTCATCTCGGCGTCCGGTCAAATCGCATCGGTGTTTGAAGCGGAAGACAATGCCCCGATTCAAAAGATTGAGCGAATCCGTCATGCGGACGGGGAACCGACGCAGTATGAGGTCTCGTTCATCCCGTGGCAGATCGCACCGGGGATCACGAAAGAACAGGCGGAACATTCGCTCTTCCGGACACTGGCGGAGGTCCACGACGTTCATGTCGCAAAGACGACGGAGGCATTGGAGATTGCCTTGGCTGATGAGAAGGTGAGTGCGCTCCTCGACTGTCCACTCGGGTCACCGTGCTTCCATATCGAGACGGTGACAGAGGATGAGTCGGGACGGGCGATTGAATACTCACGCTCCTACTTCCGTGGGGACAAGACGAGCTTCGTCATCGAACGGGATTATAACTAACAAAAGCGCCCGACTGTTTCGTGTGGAAACGGTCGGGCGCTTTGTTCGTTTAACCTGTAACAAAAAGAAACATGGTCATTTTGAGTGTGAATGACTATGTTCAACAAAACTGAGTACGAATCTCTATATTCGCAACAACCGATTACAGACTGCATTCTTGACCACCTCATCCTCTCTTTTTTGTACACTAGAACCAGGAGGCGAGAGAAGCATGTCAATCATTGAATTCAAAGATGTGAGTCATCAAGACATCCTGCACCATGTATCCGGGCCGTTTCGAGAAGGACGAATCACAACGTTCGTCGGACCGAGCGGCGCCGGCAAGACAACGTGTCTGAAGCATATCAACGGATTGCTGTCACCAGACACGGGCACGATTCTTTTCAAGGGGGAAGACATCGCGGAGATGGACATCCTCGAACTACGAAAGAAAATCGGGATGGCGTTTCAAAGTGCGCCGATGATTCAAGGGACGGTGTACGACAACTTGAATCTCCCGAAAGCCATCTTCGACGAGACACTTGACCGCGACCGGGCTGCCGAATTGCTCCATCGCGTCGACTTAAATGAGGCGCTCCTCGACCAACCCGTCAAATCACTATCGGGTGGGGAACGGAGTCGGGTCGCCATCGCCCGGACGCTCGTCAATAAACCGGACGTGCTCTTACTCGATGAGATCACGGCGAGCCTTGATTACCGGACGGTGAAAGAGATCGAGCGACTCATTCGAAAACTGCAACAATCATATGGTGTGACCGTCATTTGGATCACCCATGACCTCGACCAGGCACGGCGGGTGAGTGACGACATGTGGTTCTTGAAGG
This sequence comes from Exiguobacterium sp. KJ 601, assembly GCF_027161185.1. Classification (GTDB taxonomy): domain Bacteria; phylum Bacillota; class Bacilli; order Exiguobacteriales; family Exiguobacteriaceae; genus Exiguobacterium; species Exiguobacterium profundum. The sequence continues at coordinate 411,256 of NZ_JADHZG010000001.1, forward strand.
ACGGGGAACTACTTGCTTACGGGGACGCATCGTTCATCGATGAGTCGGACAATCCCGTCATCCAACGATTTGTCAGGGGGGAAGATTGATGTCATATATTGAACTCGCGACGGCGCTCATCTTCGTCGTCATCCCGCTCGCCTTGACGCTCGTCCTACGACTTGGACTCGAGCGTGATATTATCATCGCGACCGTCCGCTCCATCATTCAACTGTTGATCATCGGCTATATCTTGACGTTCGTCTTTGAGAGCGACAGTCCGATCTTCATGCTGTTGATGATTTTACTTATGATTGTCGCCGCGACACAAAACATCCGACGGAAAGGGGACGGGATTCCGGGCATCATGTGGATTATCGTCTTGACGCTCGTGACGATCGAAGCGCTGACGATGGGACTCATGCTCGGGCTCGGTATCATCCCATTTGAGCCGGAAAAGGTCATTCCGATTAGTGGGATGGTCATCGGGAACAGCATGGTGTTGTCGCTCTTGTTCTTGAACAAGTTCAAAGACGAGGTCGAGCGGAGCGACGACGTCATCGAACTCATTCTTTCACTCGGCGGCACACCGAAAGTGGCCATCGACCGCAGCTTGAAGAATGCGATTCGCACGAGCATGATTCCGACTGTCGAGGCGCAAAAGACGATGGGGCTCGTCCAACTACCGGGAATGATGAGCGGTCTCATCATCGGGGGAGCTGACCCGATGGAAGCGGTCCTGTATCAACTCTTGATCCTGTTCTTGATTTTGACGACCGCCTCAATCTCAGCGACGCTCGTCGGCTATCTGGCGTACCCACGACTGTTCAATGAGAAGATGCAGTATATCGGACTGACCTATCGGAAGGGGAAATGAAACATGATCACAGGGATTCATCATGTGCAGCTCACGATTCCAACTGGAGCGGAGCAAGAGGCGAAGGCGTTCTATTGTGACTTTCTTGGTCTACGTGAAATCGAGAAGCCGGATTCATTGAAGGGACGAGGTGGATTTTGGCTTCAGGTCGGCGACCGTTCCGTTCATGTCGGGGCAGAGGACGACGTGGAACGACAGAAGACGAAAGCGCATATCGCGTACGCTGTGACGGATTTAGCTCATTGGAAGGAAGCGCTTCAAGAGAATGAGATTTCTTACTCCGAAGGCATCCCGATTCCAGGATTCGAGCGGTTCGAGTTCAGAGACCCGTTCGGCAATCGGGTCGAGATGATTCAAGCGCTCTGACGAAAGGGAGCATCCAAAGCGGATGCTCCCTTTGTCGTTCTTCAAGAAATACCGAACAGGCGAGTCACTTGCTCCCATTCGGACGGGTAGGCGTTACTGCCATGATGCTCGTGAATGAGTGTCCCGTTCGTGTATACGCTGAGGCTCCACTGCGTACCATCTAGCGTGCGAACACCTTCCAGTTCTTCGAAGACGGTTGGCCACCAATTCGTTCCAAGCAGATGAAACGCGACACGCATCTGTTTCGCTTCCTCGCCCTCATAGTATTCGAATTCAAAGGGCTCGGTGATGGATTGGTCGGACCGCTCGATGTGACGAAGGACGGTGCCCCTCTCAAAAAAGGTGATCGTACTCACATCATACGTGCCGAACCCACCGACGCGGAAGATGACCTCGACCATCGATTCCTGAGGACGACCGATCGCCTGAAGGACGCGCTTTTGGAGTGGGTGTTCGACGAAAGAAGGAGGGATATGATAAAGGGCGCGAAACGTTTTGTCTTTCATGAAACTTCAACCTTTCTCGGGCATAAGATGCCCCGAGTATAGCGGAATCTTCCGGACGAGGGAGACAAAATAAAGTGCAAGGTACGAAAAAAGCACCTCTTGAAGAGATGCTTCGAGGTTAATACACTTCGTACGTCTGTCCAGTCTGCGCGCCTTCGACGCTCTTCACATAAGCGAGGGCAACCCGTTCACCCGGTACCGCCGCGTAACCACGGAAATAAGGACCATACGCATCGAGTGCTTCGACGAGGACGTTCGGACTGACGTTGTTGATGCGGATGCCCCGTGGCATCTCAATCGCCGCACCGGTCACGAATCCTTTGATGGCCCCGTTCGCTAGTGCCGCCGATGCGCCTTCTTTGATGGGGTCGTCCATCAAGATTCCGCTCGTCAGTGTGAAGCTACCACCATCGTTCACATGATCGAGCCCGAGAAGGACGAGGTTGACTTGTCCTTTGATCTTGCTGTCGATACTCTTCTGATTATCTGCCGGCGTCATCTCGGAAAGCGGACCGAAATGCGTGCTGCCCGCCGTACTGATGACCGCGTCGACCCGACCGACCGTTTCATACATGTGGCGAATGCTGTCTTCGGAAGTGAGGTCGACTTGCACGTCCGCCCCGTTACGTCCAGCCCGGATGATCGTATGTGTTTTCTCCAACTCTTTTGCGACGGCCTGACCGACCGTACCGCTTGCCCCAACGAGTAAAATTTTCATAAAGAAACTGCCCCTTTCGTCACGCTTAGATTCCATTTCAGAGTATCGGATGGCGAGGACGTTCGGCAATCAAGTTGCCTCTGGCGGGACGACCGTGCCTTGATGGAATCGCATCTTCCAACGTCCGTCCACGAATACCCAAATCGAGCTACGGCGTGTTTCGCGATTCAATACCGGTTGAACGAGACGGTACGTCACCAAAACGTGACCTTCCGTCAACGGATGCAGCGTGAATTCGGATAACACCGCCTCAATCGGGTCAAGCTGGAGTGTCGTCTGATCCCAGTCTTGATACAGCAACCGTCCCGAGCTACCGATTTCAAAGAAGTCGTCGGTCAACAGTTCACGCAACCGCTCCGTCGACTGCCTGACTTCCGTCGTCAATAACGCTTCTTCTAGTGTTTGAAGATGATCTGCCAACTCGTTCATGTCACGACTTCCTCTCTTCGTTGATTCATCACGATGACGCCGAGGACGATCAACAAGAGACCGATTCCGTTCAATGCAGAGAGAACTTCCCCATATATGAACACTCCGATGAGTCCTGTCGCCACGGTCCCGAGTCCAGCCCAGATGCTATAGGCGATACTGAGGGGGATTGTCTTCAACACGATGCCCATGAGGGTGAACGAGGCGGCGAAACTGACCAAGAGAATGACACTCGGCACGAGATTCGTGAATCCGTCCGACAGCTTCAACATCGACGTCCCGAGTACCTCAAATCCGATAGAAAAGAAGAGTAAAAGATAGGCTTTCATTCCGATTCACCTCACACTTTCATCAAGACGAGCCCGATGATGACGAGCCCAATCCCTGCAATTTTTTGACGACTGATCTGTTCCCGGAAGACGATGAACCCGATCACCGCCGTGAGCGCCGTCCCGACCCCGCTCCAAAACGCATACGCGAAGCTGAGCGGGATGGTGAAGAGGGCAAGTGATAAGAGATAAAACGCCGTCCCATAACCGAAGGCGACCCCGAGAATTGGGAGACGGCTCGTCGAGGTGGCGTTCACTTTCAACATGCTCGACCCGAACAGTTCCGAGGCGATGGCCCCGATCAAATAGATGAATCCCATATTACAAACCTCCTTGAAGCAACTCGTCACATGCTTCCCGAATGAGTGTCGCCGCACGGTCCTTGAACGATTCGCTATACCCATACAAGACAGCGAACCAAAAGCCGTCACAGAGAAGGCGAAGTTTTAAAATCGCATCCTGGTCCGGCCCGTCGACAGCGAATCGCTCGTCCCAACCGGTCGACACGTCACTCCAAATCGACTCGCTCGTCGCATCTTCTTGCGAGGAGATAAAGACGGCGACGAGGTCCATATCTCCGTGATCGACATCATCCAATGTCGCCAATGCATAGGCACGGCTAAACGAATATGGACCGTCCGATAGATGGGCGGTGATTCGTTTCTCGAACGTCTCGATGGCGAATTCGTTCATCTGTCGCAATAAGTTGGCCTTATTGTCGAAATGATAGAGGACCCCGGCTTTCGTGATTCCTGCTTTCGTCGCCAATCGTTCGAGCGACAACTGACTGATCCCGTCCTCTCGAATCATCTGGGCGGCAGTCTGTAGCAACAATTGTTTTTTATTCATCCAATCACACCTCTCTTTACTTTACTGACCGTTCAGTAAAGTTAGTCTATCAAAATTTGCGAGGGGTTGTCGAGATAGAACATTGATGGAATAATCAGGGAAAAGGGGGCGTGACATGGGTTCACATTTGATGCATCTCGTCATCGCGAACGAGATGTTACCAGCGTTATCGGAGATTGATGAGGTCGCATTTTTGCTCGGAAGTCTCGCACCGGATGCAACGACAGAAAAAGAGGCATCCCATTACTATACGGGACGCCATGATGATTTATCTCGTCGCTTGGATTTGTCCCAATATTGGATTGACAGCAAGGAGGAAGACTTCTCGTATCGACTCGGCTATTACGCGCATCTCGTCGCGGATGAGATCTGGTTGCAGGGATTCTATAAAGGTTGGTTGAAAGAGCTCATCACCCAGGACCCGTCAAAACAGGCGGCCTATTATGCGGACTTTGATGCGTACAATGCTCGGCTGTCGGAACGCCTCGGGACGTTCGATTTTGAACGTTTGAAAGGAAATCCGAAGCTCGTTGAACTGGTCGAGAAAGTCGAGCGGGACGCGGCGATGACGGAGGAGGGGACATACACGATGTTCCTCCCTAATCAATTGGATGGCTATGTCGATACGTGTGTCCGCCGTTGCCTCGAGATGGTCAAACGGAAGCGGGCGATGCTCGTATGAAGAGGCGATACGCACCACTATACGCGACGCTCGGACTATTTATCGTGACGGTGATCACCTTCTTCACCTTGAACGGTCGGGTATTCCCGCATCTCGAATTGATGACGGTCATTTGGGTTTATCTCGCGATTGACATCGCCTTGTTCGCCACGTTGATTTGGGGACTGTTCATGAAGGATCGAATCATAAAAATGTACACACTTCTTGCGACAATCGGGTTGATGATCCCGTTGTCGATTTGGATTTTCTTATTGCTGTTGGCGAACGGGATCTCGGAGGCATGAGTTGAATGACTGAGAACGAGAAAAAATTACCTTTTGTGGCGCAGACAGTCCCATTTTTGATTGGTTGTCTGATTTTCGGACCAATCGGATTGATTATCTTATTGTTTATTTGGAGACGCTTGGAACGCGATGAACGAATCATCTATTTGATCGTCTCTATCTTTTTCACGTTACTTGAGGCTCTCGATTATTTTACGGATGGCATCATCTATTACTTCGTTTGAGAAAGTGGATCTCCCACTTTCTTTTTTTGTGCGTGCATCTATAGAAAGAAAAATTTTCCTATCCGAATCTTGTCAAATTGACATTGCGTATCCACATTTTGTTTGTTATGCTACTTGATGAAAACGACAATGATAATCATTATCACTTATAACGAGAACGCGATACTAGACATACATAACCAACGTGGCTCGTTTTTTGGTGCGAGGATCATTGAAACTTACATACAGAGGAGATGGATGAAGTGGGGAAATTCAAGATTTCACTCATGTTGACGTTGCTCGTCTTCGTACTCGCCGCATGTGGCGGAACGAGTGAGACGAAGAAAGAAGAAAACGTCGACGGCGCAACAAAGACAGAGACGGTCGAAATTACAGACGCACATGGCACAATCGAGGTACCGGTCAACCCGGAGAAGGTCGTCGCCCTTGATAACCGGACGTTTGAAACATTGGCAGCATGGGACATCGACTTGGTGGCGGCACCGATCGGACTCCTTCCAGCAGAGTCGCCATATGCATCAGACAAAGACATCGCGGACGTCGGCATGCACTTCGAGCCGAACTTAGAGGCGATTGCAGGAGTTGACCCGGACGTCGTCATCGTCGGTCAACGTTTCGCAGATTACTACGAGGACATTAAAAAGTTGGTACCAGAAGCAGCGGTCATCGATTTGAACATCGAAATCCCAGAAGACTCAGGTACACCGGGTGAGATTTTAGTCAAAGGATTGACAGACACGACGCTCACACTCGGAAAAATCTTTGACAAAAACACAGAAGCCGAAGCCATCGTCGCTGACCTCGATAAGTCGATCGAAGAAGCGAAAGCGGCATACAACGGAAAAGATACAATCATGTCGGTCATCGTATCGGGTGGAGACATCGGGTTCTCAGCTCCGGTAACGGGACGCGTGTTCGGACCGATGTACGACATCTTCGGATGGGTCCCAGCTCTTGAAGTCGAGAAGAAGACAGGTGACCACGAAGGTGACGAAGTATCCGTCGAAGCCATCGCAGAAAGCAACCCAGACTGGTTGTTCGTTCTCGACCGTGACGCACCACTCGGTGACGCAGAAGGCGCAGTACCAGCAGAAGACGTAATCGACAACGCACCGGCGCTTCAAAAGACGACGGCTGTGTCGAAAGAGCAAATCGTCTATGCACCGAAAGACACGTACTTGAACGAATCGATTCAAACGTACGCGGAATTCTTCAACAGTGTCACGGAAGCGCTCGCGAAGTAAGGTTCCGTCATGCAAAAACCATTGACAGCCAGGGTTGAGACGATGTCTCAGCCCTCCTTTTCTAGATTGTGGACGAAGTCGTTCGTGTTCACCGTGATCATCGTCCTCGGTTTGGCGGTGCTGTCGCTCTTTACCGGGGTGTACGATCTGTCACGGACAGACGGCTTCGATATGTTTTGGATCACCCGAGTCCCACGGACGACCGCCCTCATGCTGACGGGTGCGGCGATGGCGATGGCGGGGCTCGTCATGCAGCTCATCACGCAAAACCGTCTCGTCGAACCGACGACGACGGGGACGCTCGAATGGGCGGGACTCGGACTGCTCACCGTTTACTTACTTGTACCGGCACCGAGCCTCATGATGCGGATGACCGGGGCGATCGTCTTCTCGTTCATCGGGACGATGGTCTTCTTCTGGTTCTTACGTTCGGTCAAACTCCGTTCATCGCTCATCGTGCCAATCATCGGGCTCATGTTAGGGGCGGTCATCTCCGCCATCTCGACGTTCCTCGGTCTATTCTTCCGAGCAAGCCAGGCGATCGAGGGCTGGTTCGTCGGTTCGTTCGCCTCGGTGCAAATCGGGCGCTACGAGTATCTATGGGTCATCATCGTCGTGACGGTACTCATCTTCTTACTGGCGAATCGCTTGACGCTCGCGGGGTTAGGGGAAGACATCGCGACGAGTCTCGGCGTGAACTATAACCAGCTCATGATGATGGCGACGGGGCTCATCGCCTTATCGGTCGGTGTCGTGGCGACGGTCATCGGGAATTTACCGTTCCTTGGACTCATCGTCCCGAACCTCGTCTCGATGTTCCGTGGGGATGATTTGCGCAGCAACCTGCCATGGGTCTGTCTTGTCGGGATGGGTGCGATTCTCGTCAGTGACTTGATTTCACGGACGATCATCATGCCGTTCGAACTCCCGGTCTCACTGATTCTCGGGACGGTCGGGGCAATCGTCTTCATCATGATCTTGATGCGACAACGGAAGAAGGGAGGGGTTCGATGAGTACGGTCATGGAACGAGACGGTGTCGACGTATCAATCGGGGAATTGAGAGAAGAACGTCATGCCTCGGCATTTCAATCGAAACGGGCGAGCAGACGCTATTGGCTCTTCTTAAGTGCCTTCATTCTCGGCGGACTGTTGTGTGCGCTCGGGCTTCTCCTTTATAACAATCCGGTCCCGATGGACTCTCCGTCATTCGTGCCGGTCGTGGAACGGCGAATCGTCGCCATCGTCACGATGCTGATTGCGGCACTCTGTCAAAGTCTTGCGACGGTCGCATTCCACTCCGTGACGAACAACCGCATCATCACGCCATCGCTCCTTGGATTCGACGCGCTCTATTCGACGATTCAGACGAGCATGGTCTTCTTCTTCGGGGCCGGGGCGTTGATCGGCTTCTCGGGGACAAGCGCCTTCTTGACACAGGTCGGCCTCATGGTGACGATGAGTCTTCTCCTTTACGGTTGGCTCTTGTCAGGGAAATACGCCAACCTGCAGCTCATGTTGCTCATCGGGATCATCATCGGGACGGGTCTGAACTCGGTGTCATCGTTCATGCGCCGAATGCTCGCCCCGTCTGAGTTCGATATCCTGCAGGCGCGACTGTTCGGTTCGGTGACGAATGCCGACGTGGCCTACTTTCCGATCGTCATCCCCATCGTCATCATCGCCGGGACACTCTTGTTCCTGTTCTCGAATCGATTGAATATCGTCGCACTCGGCAAGGACGTCGCGACGACGTTCGGGGTGAATCATCGGAGGAGCGTCATCTACACGCTCGTCCTGATCTCACTCCTCATGTCCGTCTCGACGGCGCTCATCGGACCGCTCACGTTCTTCGGATTCTTAGTCGCGACGCTCAGCTATCAGGTCGCCTCGACGTATGACCATAAGTACGTCTTTCCGATGGCGTTCGCCCTAGGGTTCTTCGTCTTGACGAGTGCATATTTCTTTATGTATCACATATTCCAGACGCCAAGTGTCGTCTCCGTCATCATCGAACTGTTCGGCGGACTCATCTTCTTGGCCGTCATTCTAAGGAAGAGGTCGCTATGATTCAAATCGAACAAGTCAAAAAATCGTATACAGACGATGTCCACATTGGACCGCTCACGCTCGATATCCCGAAAGCCGGATTCACTTCATTGATTGGACCCAACGGAGCGGGCAAATCGACGACACTCATGATGATCGGACGGTTGCTCAACTTAGACGAGGGTCAGATCCAAGTCGCCGGCATGGACGTGTCGAGCACGAAGTCGAAAGACTTGGCGAAAATCATCACCATCCTGCGCCAAGAGAACCACTTCGTGACACGGCTCACGGTCCGACAACTCGCCGGGTTCGGACGTTTCCCTTACTCGAAAGGGCGCCTCACAAAAGAGGACGAGGCGATCATCTCGAAATATATCGACTTCCTCGACTTGACCGCGCTCGAGAACCGCTATCTCGACGAGCTCTCAGGAGGACAAAGGCAGCGTGCCTACGTGGCGATGGTGCTCTGTCAGGAGACGGAATACGTCCTCCTCGATGAACCGCTCAACAACTTGGACATCGCTCGTTCGGTACAGATGATGGAGTATTTGCGCCACGTCGCCGACGAGTTCGGACGGACAATCGTCACGGTGCTCCACGACATCAACTTCGCGGCGAAATACTCGGATCGCATCTGTGCGATGAAAGACGGACAGATCGCTGCGTTTGGAAGGGTCGATGAGATCATGGACGCGAAGATCTTATCCGAAATTTTTGAGACGAAACTGGAAATCATCGAAGGGCCATATGGGCCGATTGCGGTGTATTAACGAAAGGGAGGATTCACATGAAAATTGACTGGACACCGATCACCAAAGTAGTGGCCGAGGCACCGGATACATATACGTTCCATCTCGCCTTGCCACCTGAGTTCACGTGGCAAGAAGGGGCGCACACGCATCTCGCGCTCGAAGGGTTCAACGCCGGAGACAAGCCGGACCGAAGTCTCGTCCGCCATATGTCGATCTCCACATTGCCGCACGAAGGAGCGATCGGCATCACGACCCGCATCAAGTCCGAATGCTCGACGTTCAAATCGATCCTTCGTGACATGGTACCGGGGGATAAGGTCGCCTTGTTCAAGACACATTCGAACGTCCCGCTCGAACGGAGTGGGAAGAACGTCTACCTCTTATCGGCGGGTGTCGGACTCGCGACATTCCGTCCGGTCGTCCTCGAGTACTTGGCGAACGGGGAAGGTGTCCCGCATCTCCATTCGTTGAACGTCGATTCGTCGAAGGCGTATCTGTTCGGTGACGTCTTCGAATCGAACGAGCACTTCACGTCAGAATTCGTCCCGAGTCGGAAAGACTACTACGAACGCGTGGAGATGATGGCATCCGACAAGGACGCCTTGTTCTATATCGTTGGTAGTGATGAGCTGTTGCGTGAAACGATTCAGGTGCTCCGGTCGAACGGGGTGGCATGTGACAACATCAAGATCGACAAGCATGATTTTCAGCGAGAAGACTTTTTAGGTTGATAGAATAAAAGCATGCGTCTCAATCAGGGATAAGTGATGAATCTTGAGGTGAAACAAATGAATCATATCTGTCCTGTGTGTGGTCATAATGGTTTAGAAGAACCGGCTTACAACGAGTACAACCTTCCTTCATTTGAAATTTGTTCTTGTTGCCGTTTTCAATTTGGTGATGACGACGATGTGGAAATGACTGAGGGAGTCTTCTTATCGAGAGAAGAAGCTATGACTGTTTACAGAGAAAAATGGATTCGGAATGGAGCAGAAATCTTTCAACCAGATGAGTATCCTCAAGAGTTTCAAGTGAACGGGCGAGTGATAATAGCTCATTTGATTCAGCAATTAAAGAAAACTAGGCTACTGTAGGAGCTTATTCATATTGAACTGCATCTCGCATTGGGAGGTGCAGTCTTTTGAGTTTACAGACTGACAAAAGTTAAAAGTCACCCTCTCCTTTGTCATTGTCAGCTAAATCAAGTCCATCTGAATGAAATGAACAAGCTTCATCTTGGTAGGATTAGATCAGTTGTGTTGTGGAAGAGGGAGTGCACAACTGAACGAATCGTTCGAAGATCCCACGTCCATCCGGGGTCCCGATTGACTCGGGATGGAACTGGACACCGTACGTCGGATGGGTCGGGTGTTCGAGTGCCATGATGACACCGTCTGTCGTCTCCGCCGTGACAATCAGGTCCGTCTCTTGCACGACGAGCGAGTGATAGCGCATGACGTCCATCGACAAGCCTTCGAATAAGACACTCGGTGACGTATTAATCCGTGAGACTTTCCCATGCATCACCTCGTTCGCCCGACCGACGACCCCGCCGAACGCCTCGGCGATAACCTGATGGCCGAGACAGACCCCGAGAATCGGAATATAGCCGGACAGTTCTCGAACGACCGCGAGCGACACACCAGCGTCTTTGGGACCACCGGGACCGGGGGAGAGGATGATGCCGTTCGGGTTCATGCGACGGATTTCTTCTATACTATGTTCATCGTTCCGGATGACGCAGACGTCACTGAAGCGGGCGACGTCCTGATAGACGTTATACGTGAACGAATCGTAGTTGTCGATGAGGAGAATCATGCGAACACCTCCAAAAGGGATTTGGCTTTATGCAGCGTTTCTTCATATTCTGATACGGGGTCTGAGTCATAGACGATGCCGGCGCCTGCTTGGACATGGGCCGTGTCACCTTGGACGACCATCGTCCGGATGGCAAGGGCGAAGTCGAACCCGCCCCGGACGTCGAGATAGCCGACCGCCCCGGCGTAGACCTCCCGTTTCAGCGTCTCAAGCTCGTCAATCAACTGCATCGCCCGAATCTTTGGAGCCCCGGAGACGGTACCTGCCGGAAGACAGGCACGGAGCGCATCGATTGGGGTCACATCGTCACGTAAATCCCCTTCGACTTCGGAAACGAGATGCATCACGTTTTTGAACCGTTCGAGCTCGATGTGTTTCGGGATGGTGACCGTGCCGACTTTGGCGACCCGCCCGATATCGTTCCGTCCGAGGTCGAGGAGCATCCGATGCTCGGCGAGTTCTTTCTCGTCTTGAAGGAGTGACTCCGCGTGACGTATGTCTTCCTCGACGGTCTTCCCACGTGGGCGTGTCCCGGCGATCGGGTTCGTCGTCACTTTGCCGTTCTCGACCCGGACGAGACTTTCAGGAGAAGCACCGAGGACGATCGCTTCCCCGAGGTCGATGTAGAACAAGTACGGACTCGGATTTTGTTTCCGCAGTGTCCGGTAAAAGTGGAACGGGTCCCCGGTGAACGTCGCGTCGATTCGTTGCGACAAGACGAGTTGGAACACCTCGCCCGCTAGGATCGCCTCTTTCGCCTGGAGCACGCGGTCGATAAATTCGTCCTTCGGCGTCAAGATGCGCTCGCTCGTCCGGACGACCGGTTCGAGGGCGTGCGTCTCCGGAGTCTCGAGCTGTTCCTGGATGGACTCGAGTCGCATCGTCGCATCCGTCTCGCTCGTATCGATCAAGATGACCTGTTCCTCGAGGTGGTCGTATAAGACGACCGTCTCATAGCGCTGGAAGAGGGCGTCCGGCAAATCACGCGTCACGGTCGGCGTGTTCGGGATCGGTTCATACACCCGAAGCAAGTCGTAACCGATATAGCCGACGGCACCGCCGATGAACGGATACGGTGCAGTGAAGTCGTCACGGGTGATGCGTTCGGATAAGGCATGGAGCGGGTCGTCTGCATAGATTGTCCTCGTTGCATCTGTCACGTCGTTCCCATCGACTCGGATCGTCTCGACCGGGTTCGCCGCGATGATGGAGTAGCGACCGTGCTTGCCTTCCGCGCGACTTTCGAGTAATACCTTTCGTTCACCTTGTAGTCGGTGGAAGATTGCCACCGGTGTGAGTTCGTCACCATTAATGATCCGTTGTTGCATTGAAAGAACCTCCTTATAATGGGTAATAGAAAGGGGATATGCCGATGTCAGTCTTACGACCTGACCAATTTTCAGGTGAAGCGTTGACCGAGCACATCGAACTCGAGGACACGCTGTCACCTTACGTTGATATCAAATCATATGAACTGAATCTTGAATATTTTGAGGCAGTCGTTCGTCATGCCCAGCAATTGTTTGATGCGTTGTTCGAAGAGGGCGACCCCATCCGAATCGTTTGGCATGTACATGGACAGCCCGTCAAGCCGACCCTCTTGTTCCGTTATATCCGGGACAAATCGGTGCGCTTCAAGACGACCGCCACATCGTGCACGTTCGATGACGAACCGTTATGGATGTTCACCGTGCCGGTAGCAGACAAGTCCGAAATCCGTGTGCGACCACTCCTCGAGGCGATTTGTTATCAAGATTTTTATACAAAATCAAAGCCTCGTTTGAACGGAGAGTTCACAACGTATCCGCTCGTTCAGTTCATCCACGAACGAGAGGGTCACGTCTTGTTCGTATACGATGACCGCGGTGCGTATATCCGTGGTACGTCACCAGCCCACCTCCAATCGCTCAAACAAAAAATCTCCCCGTCCCGCATGCCCAATCGGACATGAAGGACGAGGAGATTCCCCGTGTTGCCACCTTCGTTGAAAGACGCCTTGTCTTCCCACTCATCGCGAACCATCATTCGCTGTCCCCGATAACGGGAGGACCCGTCAGAGCCTACATGTCGGTCTGAACGCTCAAAAGCCCATTCACGCAAGGCACGACACCGGTTCGCATCGACCACCGGCTTTCTGAAGACGTCCCTTCGCGCTACTCTTCTTTCTCATCGCGAGTTCGTATGAATGTTATCGTTACTTTAACGGGATAAAGATGCATTGTCAAGCATCATTTGACCGAAGCGTGCCCCACCTGACGTTTCCCGATGAACGTGAACGTGATCCCCAATGCCAAAAGGGGAAGGAGCCACCACTTCGTAAAGAAGAAGAGGGTGCCCCGATACATGAACCACTCCATGCCCAAGTAGGCGAAGAGCGTGATCAAGGGAGCGATAGACAAGCGCTTCAAGTGCAATGCGACGGCGACCCCTAGTCCAATCGTAAACGTTGGAACGATCACGAGTTGCCATAGGAACGGATCGATATAGTGAAACATGAAGAGTCCTCCTTATAACGATTAATCACGACACATCAGGCAGATTTTTTTGTTTTCAACAATCCGACGAAGATGAACGAGAACAAGAGCGAAATCAGCGGGAAGATAACATTCCACGAACTGAGATGGCTGACATCGAACGGACTGTGGTCATAATAGACGGCAAAGTACGTCAATTCGATGATGGCGTTCAACAAGAACGTCACCACAGGGCCGACCCAAACCCGTTTCATGATCATGGCGACCACGACACCACCGCCGATGGTGAGAAACGGGACGATGACGAGTTGCCATAAGAACGGATCGATATAGTCAAACATGGAGCATCCTCCTTATAACGATTTGTACCCTAGGAAGTACGGGCGCCACATCGGGTCATGGATCGAGTTGATTTGAAGCATCTCGCCCCCGGCATGGATGAAGAACTCATCATCGAGCATGATGCCGATGTGCGATGGACCGGATTTGTACGTGCCGGCGAAAAAGACGATGTCCCCGCGACGGCCACTCGTGATCCCCGTCCGTTTGTTCTTGAAATGGCCGCTATGCCAGTAACCTGACACGTTCGTGCGACCACCGATTTTACCGGCTTGATTCGTTGCGTAGTGGATGAGACCGGAACAGTCAAAACCGCCGTTCAGCGGAGACTGTGAGCCCCACGTGTACGGTGTCCCGAGATGTTTCACCGCGACGGCAATCATGCGTTCTTTTTGTGAGTTGTCCCGTTTCTTCAACAAGGCATCTCGTTTGATGCGAATGTCTTTCGTCTTGACGTAGACCGGACGCCAGTCGTATTGGATGAGATAGGAGTCACCACTCTTCCCACGAGGGTAGATGCGACGACCGGCATCGAGATACCCGATCGGACGGGTGTCATTCGGGTTGGCGTAGAACGGCGTCTTCTTCGTCGTCCCATAGTGGGCGGCCGTATAGACGCTCGCCGGTTGAATCGCCTTCGGTTTCGTCTCGGCGATATAGGGGTTCAATACGTACACACGTTTCCCGGACGGAAGACGGACGTGCCAGAAGTCGGCATCGATCGAGCGGAGCCCGACGAGTTTCGTCCCACGGGACAGAGTGCCGGCAGGACGACCATACGCAACGTCAGCCGAGAAGTAAGGCGTCCCGTTGAACTGTGTATAGAAGACCGTTCCTACCTTCGGCTTCGCGGTCGGTTTCGAGACAGCGAGGTAGCCAGTCGCGACATAGCGATAGGCTCCGTTTAGTCGGATGCGCGTGTAGTAGCCGCTCGTCCCATATGTCTCGATGAGCTGACCTCGTTTCAATGAACCGACTTGTTTCGCGATTGAGGTCGAGGCGTATACTTCGACCTCGTTATATCGGCTGTATCGTTTCCCTGTCGCTTCGAAGCGAGGTGGTTTTTTCGTACTCGTCACGCTCGTCGGGACGAAGTAATAGTTCCCTTTCGTGAAGATGCGGGTATAGCTTCCACGGGTGCCATAGATGTAGACGAGCTGTCCCCGTTTCAGGGACAAGGTCGTCTTGGATGATTTCATCGTCCGAGCATAGACCGGTGTGTTTTTCGTGATGTACCGTTGTCCGGTTTTAAGATAAGGTGGCTCCGTCGTCCCAAGCGATGCGGATTCGACGAAGACATATTGTCCGTTGTAATAGACACGGGTGAACAGACCGTCTGTTCCATAGATGCTGACGAGTTGGCTCCGTTTGAGTGAACCGACGACTTGCTTCTTGTCTGTGTCTAAATAAATCGATGCCTCTTTTTGAGCATAGCGGCTCCCCGTTTTAGCGTAGCGGGGCATCTTGGGAGCGAGTGCATCTCGCTTCATATACACGTACATGCCATTTTGATAAAGGCGGGCCATCGAGCCATTTGTGCCATATACGCTTACTCGTTTGCCTCGGACAATCGTCCCGATGATCTCTCCGTCCTCATTCATATAAGAGGATGTCGTCAAGACGAATTGCAAGTCCGTCTTGAACGGGATTCGATTTGTCATCGAGAGCGGGATGTATCCGACAGTTCCATTTAGATCGACACGCATCTTTCCGTCGATGAGGTGGCCGTTCAAGGTTTGACCGGCTTCAAGTGGAGTCATGGTTCCACCATCTGGTGAAGACGAGAGGGTCGCTCCTTCTTTAGCGTAGCGGGTCACTGCCTCCGGGACTGTCTCTCCGAGGGCGTCACGGGTGACATATGTCCCGTCCGTCGTGAGGAGAAGGTCGCCTTCGATATCGAAGACGTCGACCGCTGTCCCGATGGCGAGTGTTGCGGCTACATTTCCGGCAGCATCGTGTGCTTCTGTCTCCGTATGGACGTAACGGGTGACAGCGTATGATAAGGCGTCGTTTCGGACGAATCCTTTTTGTGAAGCGACGGTGACGGACGTATGGGTCTCGGTCACCTCATGGACCTCCACACGCTCCGCTTGGTCTGTGACCAGGAGGACGACCGTTTCTTCTGGATCGGCATAGAGGGTCGTGCCGGCACGAAGCAAGGCCTCAGACCCGACCGCTTGAGCGGTGAGTGTCCAATAGAAGGTAAAGAGAAAGAGCAAACTGAAGATTCGTTTCAACATTTCCACCTCGATTCATGAAATTTACAGTTTTTAGTATATACATAGTGGAGATGAAAAAGGTTGCTTATTTCGATAAAAGGGAAATGATTGAAGGAATCCGTACTCAGCATTCCACTCGTTCGTTTGCGACCATCTGTGCTATGATGGACGGGGAAAGGAAGGGACAACTATGGAGACACTCAACATGAAACAACTTTCTGACGACCGATCGGCCCATCAAGTGGCCGGCGATCTCGACGCGATGCGGGCGCTCATGCACGACTCGTTCCGATATGTCGATTCGAGCGGGCGTCAGTTCGATAAAGAGACGTTCTTAGACCAGTTCGTCGACCCGACAGCGATTCAATGGATCGCACAGGACACGGTCACGTTCGATGAGACGGTACGCGGTGACCTCGCCGTCGTCCAACTCTTGCTCGAGGAGAAGTTCATTCTCGGCACGAACGCGTACGAAGGTCGCTTCTGGATGCTTCATCTTTATGTGAAAGAAGATGGCGTCTGGTTATGGCAAGGCGGACAAGCGACGATGATCAACGAAGGTTAATAAGCGTTCAGACACTCCGAATCGATGGAGTGTCTTTTTTTATTAAATGAAGGAAATGTGAATTTGAAAAATATATGACTATTTTAGAAAAATTATGTACCCTTTTGAAAAAGGACAGATTATAATAAATTTGTAAACGATTGTCATTATTCTTGAGGGGGACCCTACTTATTATGAAACAACCGAAATATGCAGCACTTTTCCTAGCTACCACACTCGCATTCGGAGGTATCGCGCCTTCGACAATCGTCAACGCAGAGACGTCTGAAGACGTGACTGCTCCTGACGCACCGGTATTATCGGCACCACTCCACACATCGACAGCACTCACGATCACAGGTGAAGTGGCTGCGAAAGCGGAGATCTTGATCAACGGCAAGACATACGTCCGTACAATCCTCGAAGGTGGCGAGGCCGTCTTCAAGATGTCACCACAGTCGGTCGGCAAGGTCATCGACGTCCGTCTCGTCGACGCGAGCGGCAACGTGAGTGACACGACGCGTGCCATCGTCGCCGAAGACCCGAACGCACGTCCAGACGCACCAGTCATCAAACCGTTGACGGAGACGTCACGTGAAGTACGCGTCGTCGGGGAGCCGGGACAATATGTCGAGCTCTCGATCGGCAGCAGCACGTATAAAGGGAAGTTCGATGCGAACGGGCTCTACCGTCGTGGCATCGCACCGCAACCGGCCCACTCATGGCTCTCGGCGAAGACGATCTCGACGAAAGGCGCGACGAGCGACGTCTCGAAACGTAGCGTCTACACAGACCGCGTCGCACCGAGAACGGCGACATTGACACAGTCCGTGACGGCGGCATCATACGGTGTCTTCGGAAAAGCCGAACCGTATGCGACGGCCATCGTCAAGATTGGCACGAAGTCATACACGGCACCGGTCATGTCGACTGGGAAGTTCATCGTGAAGATCCCGCGTCAAGCGATGGGGCAGAAGATGTCACTCGTCATCCGTGACGGCGCAGGCAACGTCAGCCAATCGAAGACAATCACAGTACAGCACGCGCTCTACAACAACTTCCATCGTGTCTACGTGGATGGTATGAAGTTGACGGTTCATAAAGAAGTCTTCTATGCAGATTCGACGACGAAATACGCGGACACGTTCGTGCCACTCTTCGTCGGACATCCGTCGAAGTCGGGCCTCGGCTTCCTCCTCAGCAGCTACACGGAGGATGGCTCGGTCGCTGGTTTCGAGAAGTTAACGCTCCGTGTCGGTCGTGCGACCTATTCGCAAAACATCAATGATTACGAAGTCTACTACGAAGAGTATGAGGACGGCTCGGTCGAAGAGTCATACTTGTTCCAGCCAGATGCGAAACTCATCAGCTTCGTCGACAAGTACGTCCGTCCGGAAAACCGGATCACGGTCATGGTCCAAGGAACGGACTACGACCTCGAGTTCAACCTATCGGGTGCGGAGAAACGCGCATTCATCCAATCCCTCCAATACGCAGGATACTAATTCTTTAGGACCGGTGGAGACACCGGTCTTTTTGGTGAACGGAGTTGCAACATGAAAGACAAGCGAGATCTCATCTATTCGCTCAAACCACTGCCGGTGACCCCGATCTCCTCGAATCGATTCCTATGGTGGATGAAAGCATTTCTTCTATTATTAATACTCGGTTGGTGCATGACGATGCTGAACGTCGTGAGTGAGAACTCGACGGAGCGTTATATGAAAAACGAGTACGGTGTCGAGGAAATCTATTTCATGGAGGAAGAGCGCTTCTATTATGTGATCGATCGCCAGTTCAAGTTCGAGCGGTTCTCGAGCGCGACCGAAGATCATGGGTACTTGCGAATCGAGCAGATCGACTACACCGACCGATACGGGAATAAGATCGACTTCCGTTTCATCAAGGTCGCTGGGATTTTCTTTGACCGGACCCACCATGAGACGAATCTGAAAGTGCTCGAACGGAAAAAGTTGAACAACGAGCAATTGTTTGAAGAATGAATCGAAATGTTTTAGAAATCTTTTTGTTACATTTTTGAAACATAAACCGATAAATAACGTAGAACAACGTGGAGCCAAGTGCTTCACTATTTAAGAAAAGAGGGAAAAGGTATGAAACAAGCTTTGCAACGCCTCGTTGCATTTGTATCGGTCCTTGC
Source organism: Exiguobacterium sp. KJ 601 (assembly GCF_027161185.1). Lineage (GTDB taxonomy): Bacteria > Bacillota > Bacilli > Exiguobacteriales > Exiguobacteriaceae > Exiguobacterium > Exiguobacterium profundum. Next base: position 430,098 of record NZ_JADHZG010000001.1, read on the forward strand.
GCTCGTCGTGTCGCTCGTCCCAATGCGGACGATGGCAGCTGGCGCGGCCGATGTGAGCGGGGCCACATTACTTACACCAGGACAGACTGTCGACTTCACGACAGGGACAGATCCGGTGAACACGTATTGGTTCAAGATGGAGCGAGAAGCTTCAGCCATGACACATATGGAGATTGCGATGGAAGCATCTGCTGTGACGAACATCTCGGTCTATCCGAGCGCTGAGACGGCAGCGGCCGATGAGACGTTCGATCGTTACCGGGCGAGCGCTTCTCCTGACGCAGAGACGTCAGTCGCAAAAATCCAATTCCCATACGCATGGGAAGGTCCATATTACATCAAAGTGGAATACATGCCACTCGAGACAATCGATGAAGAGGGCGCGGTGATTCCACCGACGGCAGCAGATGTCTCACTTGGTTATAAATCAGTGAAACTCCCAGTGAAGTATGAAGAAGGAAACGGAACGATGTGTCCGGTCGAATCGTTGCTCCCGATGCCAGAAGATGGCGGGTTGCTCGAATTGATTCGTCGCCTGCAAGAAGAGATCCTTGGTGGATCGAAAGAAGGACGTCAATTGGAGGCACTTTACTACAAGTCGTCCCCGTACATCGTCCGCAAGTTGGCGTTCGACAAACAGAAACGCGAAGAGGCGTTGACGGACCTTCAGACGTTACGTCCGCTCATCACGTCACTCGTCAACAAAGAAAGTCACACCATCACGAAAAATGAAGCGGCTGCGATCAACCGCATGCACGCCTTGGTCAAATCAAGCGTACCGAGCGGAATCAAGTCGGACGTCAATGACTTGGCTTCATCGGTCGATATGACACGCCTCGCCGGCTCGACGGTGGAAGACGTGTTCGCACAGATTGGAATGGAGCTTCAAACGGTGGATACACCGCGTTATATCGTCAAATACAAATCACAACCATCGACATCGATCGGCAAGATGAACGCGATGACGGATGTATCGGCAGAGCGTATCTCGATCGGTCGTCCGGGAGACTATTTCGCGCTCGTTGACGTCGAGTCGGCAAGCACGAAGATGCAAGCAAAAGCGAAAGCGACGTTGAACGCCGATTCGAACGTCGAGTTCATCGAGCCAGTCCAGACGTACAAAGCGTTTGCGACAGATTCGAGCTATGAGTATCAATGGGCAATCAATGAAAAATCAGTTCTTCAACCGATGAAGTATGCGGGTGTCGGATTAGAAGGCTATGAGGCACTCCGTCTTCCAGGTCGTTCAATCAAAGTAGCCGTACTCGATACAGGTGTAGATGATCGTCTGCTCGACTTTAAAGGAAAAGTCGATGTCGCGAACGGAAAAGACTTCACGGACCCGAATGGGGATGGAAGCTCTCGCGATGAGAACGGTCACGGGACGCACGTAGCAGGTGTCATCGGGGCAGTACGAGACAACGGTGTCTCGATGCGCGGGATGGTACCGAACGTATCGATCCTCCCAGTCAAAGTGCTCGGAGCAGACGGGACGGGTGATACGGATCAAATCGCACTCGGAATCAAATATGCGGTCGATGCTGGAGCAAAAGTCATCAACATGAGTCTCGGTGGCGGCGAAAGTCGTACGATCGGTTACATGTTGAAGTATGCCTATGACCGCGGTGTCGTCGTCGTTGCAGCGACGGGGAATGAAAGTGAACCGGAAGTATCTTATCCGGCCTCTTCGAAGTATACAATCTCGGTCGGAGCGACGAACTCCCTCGGAATCGTCGCAGATTACTCGAACTTCGGATACGGCGTCGATGTCGTGGCACCAGGTTCGAAAATCGCAAGCCTTGTCCCAGATGGGAATGTCGTTTATTTGGACGGAACGAGCATGGCGACTCCACACGTCGCTGGCGTCGTGGCCCTCTTGAAATCACAACACCCGACCCTCTCGGTCGAGTCGATCCGTACGCTCTTGCAACGGACGGCTGACCCGGTCGCCTTCTCAGGCGGAGATGTGCCGGAAGTACCGGTGGATGAGGAAGACGAATGGGCATTTGAAGACATGAGTGTCGAGTTCACGTTACCAGTGGCGTATTACGACGTGTTAGGCGGTTACGGGAAGGTGAACCTTCACCGCGCCGAGTCGATGCTCCGTTTGAACGCGAACCGTGCGGTCGTGGCTGAAAATGCAGCAAACTTCAAAGTGAACGTGAAGTCTGGCACGGTCGTCTCTGTATATAACGGCGATCAAGTCGTCGGACGCGGGACGGCGAAGCAAGCAGTCGCATCGTTCAAGATGAAACCACAACCTGCAGGGACAGTCTTGCGCGTCGTTTACACGAACGGCAAGTATCAGTCGACGGAACGGTTGATCGTGGCGGCGGGCAAACGTCCGGCTAGTCCAGCGGTCACAACGCTCCGTGCTGGTGCGAGAGCGGTTTCTGGTAAAGCGACACCGGGTATGACGGTTGTCGTTCGCAATGCGCAGCGTCAACTGTTCGGGACGGCGATGATCCGTCCGGACGGCACGTACAGCGTCAAGACGCGGGCTCTCCGTAAAGGAGAATCAATCTACATCCACGTGGAAGATTTGAACGGCCGTGCCGGACAAATGACACGTGCAATCGTCAAATAAGCTAGTGACAACGGGAGACGGGTATGCCGATGGGCATATCCGTCTTTTTGTATGGAGTGAATGCCAAAGACGAGGTGACCTGACAAGGTTCGAATGATGGAAAAGTGGATCTCACAGAGAAAAGGGCGTCATGAGGATACGATTCGTCTGTAATCGGATGGGTCGAAAGTCCTCACGGCACGAGAGAAGGTTGAAACGAGAGGCGCAGATGCCTAAAATGGAACATACCCGATACTTTTGGATAACTTTGGTTTTGTTAAACAGGTCAATGATTTTATGAGTTGGAAATAACTAAGGTAAACATTGGACTTTGAGAATCGACATTGTAAATTAAATACTAAAGGTAATTAATGGTATAAAAATGGTTTTCAACTATTATTTCCGCCAAAAACGCATGAAATCAACAAAAATCGACGTGTTTCGACATTTCCAAAAAAGGTAAATCTAAAAATGAATTAAACTAAAATCTCCAAAATTCAAAAACGTTACCATTTTTGCGAAAAAAAACGCTTGTGTCGCTTGGAAGTGTTATGTATATTATGGATGTAAGGTTTTCCAAGAACAGTCTTGGTAAATTGTTCAAGATGATTCTTGCAAAGACTTCTACCGGGGGAGAACGCCCGGTCTAAAGAAGAGTCGGTTACATAATCATTAGTACTTTATTCATTGTTATGGATACATGACTCCGAACGAGATCGGTTGGGCGAGGACGGTAGAAAAACCTATCTACCTAAGGGAGGATTTACATCAGATGGCTAAGAAGAAACAATTCGTTACTGCAGCGGCAGCGTTCGCAGTAGCAGCATCAGCAGTAGCGCCTGCAATCACAGCAGACGCAGCATCAACAACGGTCCGTCTTTCATCGGACTACGTACGCGGCGGGGACCTCGACGCGGCACTTGACAAAGAGTACAAAGGTAGCGAGATCTACTGGTACAAATCGTCAGTAGACATGAACAAACTTGGCGTGTTCCAAACTGCTAAAGGCTTTGTAAAAGGCAAAGGCATCCGCGTTGAGAAAAAACTTCGCGTCTTGAACCACGCACAAGATATCCAACCTGAAGAAATCGTCCTCGAAGAAGGCGTTCCTGCATCAGGTCTTCGTATTCAGCCAGTTCTCTTCGCAGACGGCGTGAAATACAACAAAGTTGTCACATACGCTGGTTTCTCAACTGAGAAAGCTGGAGAGTTCGAAGGAACATTCACTTACTCTAACAAAGCATTTGGCGTTGTAACAAAAACAGTTAAATACAAAGTAGTTGCTTCGAAAGTAGAACTTTCTGAAGTGAAGAGCGAAGTTATGGACGACGTTCTCTCAGTAACTGCTGACGTGAAAAACCTCAAAGACGGCGAAAAAGTTGAACTCGTTGTGTACGCTAACCGCGACATGAACGCAGCTCTTCCAGCTGTTCAAGCAGAAGTTAAAGACGGCAAACTTTCAGTTAAGTCTGGTAAACTTCCTGCAGGTAACCACTCATTCATCCTCCGTTCAGGCGAAGTGAAGACTGACGTTATGAACTTTGTTGTTGAAGCACCAATGGTTAAAGACGTTAAGGCAATTAACGGTAAAGACCATGTTGTTGAATTCAACAAGTCTGTCGATAAGATTACTGCTGAAAACAAAGCAAACTATGAAATCTCAGTTAACAATGGTGCTGCACTAGCGGCAGCTGCTTACACTGTAGCTGTAGATGAAAAAGATCCTACAAAAGTTAAAATTACTCTTGCTGATGGATCTGCCTTAAACAATGGCGCATATGTTTCTGTCAAAGTGAAGAAAGCAATCCTTGACAAAAACTTAAAACCACTTGCTGATGACTTCACTAAGACGTTTACATTTGTGGACAACTCGGCAGCTGAGATTGAGAAAGTAGAAGTTGACGGCAGTAACTTAAAAGTTACATTCAACGACTACGTTTCTGCAGTCGGTTTAGTTAAAGTTAATGGCGTTGTAAAAGCAGCTACTGCAGCTTCACCATACTCTAAAGAACTTGTTATCTCTGGTGGGGCAACTGGCCTTGACAATGGAACTTACTCAGTTCAGATTGCAAACGTAAAAGACATTGCTAACGTTAACTCTGCTGGTGTAGCTTCTCCGAACCTTACAACATTTACTTCTGGAAACTTCACAATTTCTAACGTGACTGTAGCTCCAACTGTAAGTAAAGTTGAAAAAGTAGACGAAGATACATTTAAGATCACTTTCAACAAAGCGGTTACACAGCCTACTGTGGTAGCTAAGAAAAATGGTCTTGACTTGTCTGTTGCAACACCTGTAACTGGTGCTGGTGGAAAAGAATGGACTGTAACTGTTTCGAACAACGGTGGAGTAATGCTTTACAACACTGGCGAAACTTCTGTTAACCTTGCATTGAACATCTCTGCATTCAAAGCTGTTTCTGATAATGTTGTTGGTGACGCGGTAAACCAATCAGTAACATTGTCTAAAGACACAGCAGGTCCTGTTGTAGAAGCACGATTCAATGAAATCGTCGATGCGGATACAACTGCAACTGTTGACGAAGTCTTTAACATCAAGTTTAACGAAGTGATTCAAAATGCTGTGCCAGCAAACATCATTTTGACTGACAAAGATGGTATTCGCCGTGCAGTTTCAAGTGCAACAATTGTTGCCGACGCTAATGGAGATCTCACTATTCTCCAAGTCAAGTCTACTGCAATCCAATCATCTACTGCTCCTACTACTGGTTCAATCCTTGCAGGAACATACACGCTTTCACTCGGAGCTGGTACTGTTGAAGACATGGCTGGAAACGACCTTTCTTCTACAACTGTATCGTTCACGAAAGCTACTGGAACGACAACTGACTTTGCTGTAACAGCAACTGCTGCAGCAAATGTTATCACGCTTCCTTTCGGAACACCGATGACAAACTCTGCTATTGATCTTTCTAACTACAAGTTAGATAACAAAGCTCTTCCTGCTGGAACAATCGCATACTTCGATGGTTCGAAACAACAAGTGAAGATTGAACTTCCTGCTGGAACAATCGCACGTTCGCAAGATGCAGTTCTTACAGTATCATCTAACGTTGTTTCTGAAGCTGGTGCAAAACTTGATACAGCTTCACGTAACCAAGTAATCAGCGGATTGCTTGATAACGTTAAACCAACATTGGTTTCTGCGAAGAAACTTACTTCTACAACAGTAGAAGTAACATTCAGCGAAAACTTGGCGTCAGTTACTGATGCAGCTAACACGCAAGATGACTTCGTTGTTAAAGTCAACGGCGTTAACTTCGCGGTATCTGCTGTTACTGATGGAACTGCTAACGACAACAAAGTTGTCTTAACAGTTAGTGATTACAATGTCGACCAAGCATTGACAGTTGCAATGGCTGATGCTACTATCAACATTGCTGACATGGCTAATAACACAGTAGAAGCTAAAACTGTGGTAACAGCTACAAAATAATATTTCTCAATCAGCGTCCCATCATTAGATGGGGCGTTGTTTTTATTTTCAAATATATATTATTCTTCTGATACACTCTGAGCGTCGCGGCTCAGGGTGTTTTTTCATATTCAAAGAAAGAGAAGCGATGAACCTGAATCAATCTGAAAAGCGTGGCGGGATTGTCAGCGTCACGCCCATCAATGAAGAGAGTATTTGCTATAAAGGTCAAACTATTGATTGGTCGAATGACGGCTAAATACTCGTGAAAGAAATTTTGGATGGACTCGATCGGAAAGGATTTCCTCGTCGTCAGCCTGGGACGAGGAATAGTTTCAATTCAATATGCTGTGCTCGAAACCACCTCCCATTCAGGATACGCAATATTGGAAACGTGACGAATCTTGTCGAACGATAATAAAACAAATTTAAAAAACGGTTTTCCATATCGTTTAAAACGATGCGCACTGAGATATGAGGACTGGCTACAATAAGGCGTAGTCAATTTTAGAATGGGATGGATGGACTCATGACATCTATGATATTCAAAGGAGAAAAAGAAATGATCTCATATTTGAAACGCTGGTTGACGATTGTGGCAGGGGTTTTCTTACTAGTGGCATTAGGACCTCAGATGGTTACGGCAGAAGAACGTACTTTACCGTTAAATGGTGCGGTACATGGAGAACTGACAGCCGAACAGAATAGACAAACTTACACGTTGCAGGTAACAGAAACGGGCAACGTGACAATTGATTTTACAACAATGGTAGACGATACAGTGAACATCGTATTCCAAGATGGGATGAACAACCCCATCTATAATACATGGATTAGTGGAAGTGCTTCTTCACCAGGAAGGAAAGTAATGTCTTGGGATCTTGAGGCAGGTGAGTATCAATTTATCGTATACGATGATTCTTATCGGACAAATCAAGGGAAATTCACCATCAAGACTTCGTTCACATCAGTCAAAACAGATGACATCGAACCGAACAATGGAGCCGCTGAAGCACAACCGTTGAAATTCGGACAGACAACGAAAGGATTCCTTTCCGTACAAGACGAGGTGGACGTCTATGAAGTCAAACTGACGAAAGCAGGACGATTACATCTCAATTTATCGACATATGTAGATGACACGTTACGCGTGTCCCTCACGGATGACATGAATCAGCAAGCATTCTACGAATCGATTTCGGGATCGAAGAAAAATCCAGGCAAGTTTGTTCGTTATATTGATTTAGAGGCGGGTACTTATCATATCTCCATTCAAGATGGTGGACCCTACAGTACGGATACAGGGATGTACCAACTCAAATCAACGTTCGTTCCTGCATTGAATCAAGAGGCCGAACCAAACAACGGATCGGTTGAAGCAAAATTATTCCCGTTTTATCAATCGCGTACCGGATTATTGTCATGGAACGACTCCGTCGATGTGTATAAAATTGTGATTCCAAAGACCAGCAAAGTCGGAATTGATTTCACATCTTATGTTGATGAAAAAGCGATTCTTACGCTTTACGATGTAGATAATATTAAAGTGATTGAGGACTATGTCTATGGTTCTACAAAGGCGCCGGGACGAGCTAAAAAATCCGTGACGCTCACACGTGGTACGTACTATCTCTCTATTAGTGATGGTCCGTGGCAGAGTGAAACTGGGAAGTACTTGCTAAAAGTCACATCAAGTCATCTTCTTCCTGTTGTGACAGTAAACTCTGTAACAGCCCGTTCCACAAAAGTAAGTGGCAAGACTGAGAAGGGTGCCACCGTCACGATGACGATTGGCAAGAAGTCCTATAAGCGTACAGCCGATGCGAAAGGGAACTATTCATTCTCCATCAGCAAGCAAAAGGCTGGGACGAGCATCAAGATTTCGAGCAAAAATAAGTATGGAACATCTGTGAAGTCGGTGAAGGTATCGAAATGAGTACATGTGTGTCGAATTACTTGATGCATCAATAGGTAAAGTGAATTGTGAACGAGTGTAGATGAAGAGAGGGTTCGGCATCATGTCGGATCCTCTTTTTTGAAAGAAGAATGATTTGTTCTCAAATTCATGAGCTGGGTAATTGAAAGATGGTAAAAACGTAAACCAAAAGAATGGATGTGGGGAATATGAAACGATGGTTACGCATAACTGGACTGATAGTCTTGTTTAGTCTCTTCTCGTTTTCAACAGCAAAGGCAGCCCTCGTCATCGAACCGGTAAGTTCGATCGACGTGAGTCGCCCAACGAACTATATCGTAGGAAACGAGCAAATGTATATTGGTGGGAAAGAGGGATATCGGGCATATCGTTTGTCGGACGGGACCCTAAATCTTGATGTAAAAGGACAAGCTACTGATGTGTTAGATGTTAGTGATGATGAACAGTGGGTCATTACTAAACAATCATCTGGCCTCGTGACATACGATAGCGAGGGAATTGAACATCATACGTTAGATGAAGCAAAATGGGGACACATGACGATATCCTTTAAAGATGAGACCGTACAAGCCCGCTTTTTGCCGAAATCCTCGGTCGTCGTCATCTTAACGGAGTCATCAGGTCTCGTTTGGTATGATGTTGCTACCGATCAAGTGAAAAAGCAAACCTTTATTGTTCGAGATGGGCGCTCTGCCCCATCGTCTCAGACGCTTCGTGTGTCAAAACAACTCATCGCTGTAGGGGAGAAGAGGATGATGTCGTTATACACTCATGAAGGGAAAATGACCTCCTCGTTCGACATGGAAGAATCGATCGAATCGTTCGATGTGACGGACGACAATATTGTTGTGATGATAAGAGCGGATGGCAGTTTATATGAATATAACCCGAGCACAGAGAGAGGGACTTTACGAGAAATCGGAGTCCATGGAGAAATCATGGTCAGTTCGTCCGGAACGTTTTTCTCGAACGAAACATCTCTCTATGACTTTAAGACGGGCAAGCGAGTCTATTCATCGATTCAACCGGGGCGTGTCGTCTTCACACCAGATTCGACGCGGTTTGTTTCGATTGGGGAACGCATTGAACTCTATGCTACGTCTTCACTCAACCAACGCATTCGTTCCATTGCAGTCAATCCAGAGTTGAAAATAATCGAATCCGACACGAAGGTCCGACCGAGTCTGATTGTAATCCGTGCGGACGGTAAGAAAGAGACTATCACGGAAGGGGTGACGTGGACGACGACTTCGAAGGAACGGTTAGCGATTGAGAACGGTCTTTTTGTCGGGAAACAATCAGGGCCAGTTGTAGTGAACGCAACCTATGAAGATCACACTGCCTCACTTTATATAAAAGTCGTACCGGCCCCTCAACTAACAGATCTTGAATGGTTGAAAGAACAGAAGAAAGCACTCGATCAAAACGGAACGTTTGAAGGCGCGGATTATCGTATCGGAGATTTATATGCAAAAGTAAGAGGAACTGCTGGCAAACTTTTGTTAGACAAAAAGGTAGCGACACGAGGAAAGTTCCAAGGAAGTTGGATATATGCTGCGACGAACCGTTCAAAGCGTGTGAATGAGATTGTCTTCTCATTTTGGAACTACAAGCGCCCAAACATTACTGAACGGGGCGTACAACGTGCTTTCGGGAAACCGATTCAAACATGGACCAAGAAATCTAAGACATTTGAAACAATTAACGGAAGTAAATCGTGGGAGAAACGCTCTGTGGGAAAAATTACGGCATATCGCACGAAACAAAAACATACGGTCTGGATGTATTATGACACGGGTGGAAAGTTACGCATGTTCCGTCTGTTTGAAAAAGTACCGAAATAAGGTGTAAAGGTAACGAAACGTATTTAAAAAATGGTTCGAGTCATCTTTCTTTTTAAGAAGGATGACTTTTTTTGATGATTGTCAGTTCATGTCGAACGATTCCTTTTTAATTTTAAATTTCTAATTGACTTGAATAACATATGTTTACTACAACAAAAGAACTAAGTTGATACTATCAAGATGATAGACAAGATTCATATGAAATGACTAAAGATGAAAGTGAGGTCGAGAGATTTGAAACGGTTCGTGACACAGTTTTCTCTTTTTGCCATTCTATTCATGTTATTGAGCACGTGCTTACCTACCACGGCAGCCGCGGCAAGTTTAACGGTTTCTCCGAAGAGTGTGGCGTTACAGGTCGGTCAATCGAAAACGGTACAGGCGAAAGCGAGTGGCGTGAAAAAACCGGTGTATGTATGGAAATCTTCAAACACGAAAGTAGCAACTGTGAAAAATGGGAAAATTACAGCGAAGGCCGTCGGGAAAGTGACAATCACGGTCACTGTTCAAAAGACGAAGTTGAAGTCGACCGTTAGTGTGACGGTGAAACCGAAAAAACTAAACGCACAAGAAGCGTTTAAGTTAGTCAATCCATCGGTTGCGACAATTGAGATGTACGATGCTTCCGATCGACTTACCTCGACAGGGAGTGGATTCGTGACGAAGAAAGGGGAGGTCATCACGAATTTCCACGTCGTCTCAGGTGAAGCGAATCGATACGCTCGCATTCGATTCGCAAACGGCACCGAGGTTGAGACGCTTAAGTTAAAACGCTTTGATGACGCACTAGATTTGGCAGTCTTAGACGTTCCTTCCCTTCAATCTATTCCGATATTGTCGACGGTAAAAGCGGGAAGTACAGGCTCAACTGTCTACGCACTGGGAAGTCCGAAGGGTGTCGATAATACGATTACACAAGGGATTCTAAGTAATCGTGAGGTCTTCTTTGGTGGTCAACCATATCTTCAATTTAATGCCAGTGTGACACACGGAAATTCAGGCGGTCCTCTCATTAACGAGTACGGGCAGGTCATCGGAGTCGTCACGTGGGGGCTTCCTGACTCACAAAACATGAACTATGCGGTACCCATTCAAGAGCTAGGCAATTTGAAATACGGACGCGATACGATTGCAAATGTACAACTGCCGACCGAACCCGGATATGAGTTACCCGTCGTATCAGGCAAAGGTGACACACGAGAACAGGAATTGAATGATGCCTTTGCGGATGCAGATGTGATTTCTTATGCCTCGGGTGATTTAATTGGTTCTGTTTATGATTTAGAAGATGTCGATACATTCGTCTTCCGGACCGATAAACGAATGACGCTATCCGTGTTTGGAGGATGGATGAACAACCGGCAAGGTGAATACTGGGCGTTCGGTCTATTTGACGCGAATGGTGATGCGATTCGTTACAGTGAAGAGTTCTCGAATGAAGGACGCTATTATGGAACGTTAGACCTCGTCATTCCTGCCGGCGAGTATTACTTGGCCTCGTTCCCATTGTCCGGTTTGGCAGATTCGGAATATTGGAATCAACCGTATCGAATGAGTTATGAACTGAAGTAACACGATTGAATGGAAGTAGAGAGACTGGCCGTCGTGTCAGTCTTTCTCTATGACGTCAGGGGGAGAAGCGATGAAGCGTATTGTATTCATTTGTTTGTTATTGATTTGGATTCAAGGGTCGATGGCGATCACGCCTATAGTTGCTGAATCGACGACACATGATCTAGTGTTCGGAGAAGTACTAGAAGGAGAGCTCGTGAAGGGGGAGGCGAACCAGACCTTCGAGGTGATGTTACCTCAAAACGGAAAACTGACACTGGATTTGACGCTTGAGATGGCAAATACGTTAGTGACCCTAGTCGATGAAAACAATCGTTCCGTCGTGTATGAATGGGTTCGCGGAAGTCAGTATTCCCCGGCACGTTATCAAAAGACGCTTGATTTGAATCAAGGTACGTATCGACTTCAGTTCAGTTATGCTCTCGGTAAATACGCGATTCGCGCGGATTTTAATCCAGTGACGACGGATGACATGGAGCCGAACGATGGTACGCTCTTGGCACAGCCGTTGCCGCTTCAAAAAACGACAACGGGTCATTTGACGTTACAAGATCGAAGCGATGTGTATCGGATCGAACTGAAACAAGCGGGACGACTGCAATTGGAGTTGACGAGCTTTGTTTCGCAAAAGGTCTACTTCGAATTAATAGAAGAGATGAACACGTCGATTTATCAAAAATCAGTATCAGGATCGACGAACAATCCAGGGAAACAGAAGATGGTGATTGACTTGGAACCTGGCATCTATTATCTGAACGTATACGATTTGACGTATCGGTCGAATACGGGTGTCTATGAGATTCGCAGTTCATTCAAACATGCGAAGAATCAAGAACGAGAACCGAACAACGGGTCGGTCGAAGCGGAAAGGTTCCCGTTCTATACATCACGTACCGGATTGATCTCGTGGAACGATTCGATTGATGTGTACAAACTGTCCTTACCGAAAGAAAGTCGCGTCCGGGTGGAATTGCTGTCCTTCATCGATCGTGCCGCGAGCTTGATGGTGAAGAACGCGCAAGGCGAAAAGGTATTGTCGACTTATCTATACAGTTCGTCCATTGAACCGGGACGCTATGACGAATCGGTCGTTCTTCCAAAAGGGGATTACTTTGTATACGTGCAAGGCGGTATGGGCACCTCGTACACCGGGACCTATCAGTTGAAGGTATCCTCTAGTCACTTGCTGCCAGCGTTGTCGGTCAATCGTGTTTCCGTCCGTTCGACGAAAGTGAGTGGCAAGACCGAGAAACGAGCGATCGTCACGATGACGATCGGGAAGAAATCGTATAAGCGAACGGCCGATGCGAAAGGGAATTACTCGTTCTCAATCAATAAGCAAAAAGTAGGGACGCCGATCAAGGTGACGAGCAAGAATAAATACGGGTCGACGGTGAAGACGGTTAAGGTGTCGAGGTAGGATAGGATGAAGTGAGGCTGAGTTTGATGGAATGTTGGACTCGGTTTTTTTATACAGGGATTTTGACATAGGAAGACCATGGCGTTTCTATGTGAACTGAATCGGTTGAATGGTTGTTTGATAGAAAAGAAAATGCTGAGTGGTTCTCTACTTTTTTAAACTTGCAAAATCAAAAGTATTGATTGAAGTATGTGAGAAACGTTGTATAAAAATCATCAGGTGAAACGTATTAATTTTTTTAACCTGATACTTTTTATTATTAAGTATATGTGAAATAATATAGTATAATTTTTCCTATAAAAGAATTGTAAATTACTCAAAATGTATCTATAAGTAATTTATGGATTTAATTTAGGTTTTTCGAATACATATATCATTTCTTTTTAAAATCGCACAAGAGAGTGGAAACTAATATGAAAAAAAATGAACTACGCTCAAAAATCGATGAACTGTTTGACGAATACAAAGAAGATTTGTTTTTTGGAGACGAAATTGAAATTCTATCAAATCGTATCCATTCACTAGAAAGTAGCATCGCCGTCATCGGTCAATTCTCTGTAGGAAAGTCCGCGCTACTTAATGCGCTGTTAGGAGAGGAAATTCTATCAACTCGTCGGATTGAATCCACTAAAATCTTGACTCGCATACGGAATTGTTCTTCTCGAGAAGAGGCAAAAGTAATACTTACTTATTTAGAAGGAGACTCACGAACCTTTCCAATCGAAGACATTGATGATTTAGAGAGGTATACGACATTTCAAGGAGACGAAATTACGAATCAGTTAGCTACTGTTGATTTATATTGGCCAGTTAGTTTCTTAAACGAAGAATTGGTATTGATTGATACACCAGGTGCGAATTCGCTCACCAAATCTGCTTTTGAAACGACACGAACACAGTTGAAAAAATCTTCTGCAATCCTCTATTTGTTCAATGGACAAAAAGGACTTGAAGCGACAGATCATGAACTCCTAGAAGAATTTATCTCAGACGGAAAGCAAGTCTTTTTGGTTGGTACACATATTGATCGAATGAATGAGGCTGAAGAATGGCATGAAGTGGTCAAAGAGGTTCAATCGAATCTTAAAGGCATATCAGATCTAGACATCATCGGTGTATCTTCTACTTTGGGACTGCACGGGAAAATCGAATCAAATGATGTTTTATTAAACGCTTCTAATATTATGTCTCTTGAAGCGGTATTAAGCGACTACATGACCTCAGGTGATTATCATCGAGCTGACCTTCGTTCAATTGAAAGTGACTATATGAAATTGCTCATGGAAATTAAAAAAGTTGAAGAAGAGCAATCTGATAAAAATCGTGAAGTAGAAGAAGAGCGTATGAGAAGACGAGATCGTCTGATTGCAATTACTGAATTAGATTATGCCGACGTGGAAAAGTATGGAAAGATGTTGTTGCGTCGTCGTGAAGGTAATGTACGTGAGATGGGGTCAAGTTTGGAAGAGAACGTGTTGCGAGAAGGAAAAGGCGTTTTAAACGAAGTCACATCACTCTATGCATCTCTTAGCCAACAATTGAACAGTAAAATGCAGGCTCTTGCTTACGGCCTGATTGATGTCGAATCACTTAAACATGACTATATTAAGCATTTGAACCATGTCGAAAAAATCTACATGGAGTGGGGAAAAACGATTGAAGAGTCGGGGTATCAATTCGTTGAGGCGTTTGAAACCGAAGTGAAATGTGCTGATAAAGCATTTCTTCATGCTATGAGAACGATGGAAACTGATGTGGATATCAAGTGGGATCACTTTGACTCCATCTTGATGTCAATTTCTTTCGAACCACTTCGATTGGATCTAGATTTGACAGACTTTGACGTCTACGAGTCACAAATTGATAAAGAAGAATCTAAACGGATAAAACTTAGGAAGAAACTTTCCACAATTGACGGAGAGCAAAAGAAAATTGCAAAGACCCTTGATGAAAAAGTATCCGAAGTGGAAAACAACAAAAAAAGTGTTGTGTCTAACCTAGGGGAACGCCCGAAACCAAAGAAACTGTATCGGGAAACGGGATTTCTATTTTGGAAAAAAAGTGTTCCAGATGGCTATGATTACTCACGAGTAAACCTTTGGGATGAACGTTACCGAGAGATGACGGATGAGTATGAAAAGGAGTTGGAGCGAATTAACGAGGTCAATCGAAATCTTTCTATGAAAAATGAGATGAAAAGAACTCATACATTGAAAGAAATCGATGAACTTGAAGAAGAAATCCATTCGAAACGTCAAGGTTTTCTAAGTGCACTTTATTCCATCATCAATGATCAATCAAAAATTGTTCTCGAAACACATAATGAGAGGTTATCGGAGGTTAGGCAAGAATTAGAAAGACTGTTAAGCATTCAGGAGGAACGTCATCATGCACACCTCCAGATGGTTGAAAATAAGTTCGTAGAATTTGTGAGTGATTCGAAACAAATGGCCATAAAAAAAATTAGAGTATTGTGAGGTTTATCTTATGATAAGAGATCAGTTTGTTGAACGAAAGCAAGAATTACAAGTGAGGTTTGACGCTGCTTTACAGATTGGGAAGGATCTTGAAGAGCGTTATCCAGAAGTCTTGTCAGTGCGTCCTATGATGCAAGATCTTCAGACATTGAGAGAGAACTGGGAGAACGAACGTTTTGAAATTGTCGTGGTCGGTGAGTTCTCGACTGGAAAATCGACATTCATTAATGCTTTGTTGAAACGTGAGATACTCCCTTCGAAAGTGACGCCTACAACAGCGACTGTCAATTTTATCAGACACTTAAATGAGCTTGGTGAAGATTTCAAGGAGCCGATTGCGAAAGTTTACTTTAAAAATGATGATGTTATTGAGATTCCATTCCACGATCTCTCTGACTATGTCACTGAGATGAGCGAGAAGTTAAATGTTAGTGAAAGCATCCGTTATGTTGATCTCTACGTTGATTCACCATACCTAGAAAACGGAGTTGTGCTTGTTGATACTCCGGGTCTCCAGGCATTGAATATCGAGCATGAACGAATCACCAAAGAACAAATTAAAAAGTCAAATGCGAGTATTCTTCTCTTCAATATGGAGCAGCCTGGGAAACTTACAGAAATTAAGTTTCTTCGCGACCTATCTGAATCGATTGACCGAATTTTCTTTGTCGCCAATCGACTCGATGGTGTCCCTCTTGATCAAGTGGAGGAAGTGAAAGAACAGCTTGAGAATTCATTGCGCGAGAATGACTACCAACAAATCGCTCCTGCTCATGCAGTTGTCTATCCGGTCAGTGCTTTACAAGCGTTAAAAGCGCAAGACGAGATGGTCGTCACCAAACACTGGGAGAATGTTCCTGCGGACGAGTTAATGAGCCTATCTTGTTTCCCTACGTTCTTAAATCGCTTAGAAAACTATCTATTTGCCGGGGAAAAGACAAAGGATTTTTTAAATGTCCCTAACATTTCTATCGAAAACTATTATGAACAATTGATTCGCCAACTTGAACAATATCAAAAAGCGCTTGAACGAGATGATGACATGGAAGAGCTTGAAAAAGCTCATAAGTTAGCTAAAGATGAGGCGGAACTTCGCAATTTACAACTGAAGAAAGAAGTCATCCGTTTGAAGAATCTCTTCTCTAATACAAAGCGGGAGAACGAGAAGCAATTCAATGAAGAATTTGAAAAATACACCACATCTACCAAACTAGCAGTTGAGTCGATTGAGTCATTCGAACGACTCGAAAGTCAGGTGAATGACGAATTAGAGTTATTCAATAAAGATTATCAAAGCTTATTCGATCGAAAGCTCTTCGATTTAGCAGAAGAATTAAATAACGCCTTGCGACAAGAACTTGAAGAGTTTGAATTAAAACTAGAAACCCCAAACTTGAATCAAGTATTGGATGTTCGAGTTGACCTCCACAGACCAAAAGTAAAAACGGCTGAGGAAATTGAGACAGAAGTGAAGAGTAGATTTGCCCATCAAAAAGAAGAACTGGCAGCAGAAAAACGAAAGCTTGATCTCAAGACTAAACAAGAGCATCAACTAAAAGTCGAACAGCGTGAACTTAAACGGAGAGAAGAGCGACACAAAGAGGACCTAAGCTTCCATGACATGCTAATCAGTAGCACCTCTCAAACGGAAAAACGATATGGTGTCATAAAGAAACGGCGCTTTTGGTTCGACAAACATGGCACGGTCGAAGTAGAGAATAAGCGATATGAACAATTGATTGCTCAACGAAAAGAGGCAGTTGTAGCTGCACATCGTGAAATCGATGAGCGCACAGAACAAACTATGAAAATTGAAATAGAATTAGGAAATTTTGATGGTATATATGCCGATCGTGACGAAATCTTTGAGGAGCAAAAGGCACTGAATGAAAAAGAAGGGATGGCTGTAATTCAACGTATGAATGAAGAATTGGCAGAATCAGGTCGGTTGTTAAGTAATCAAAAGCGTAAGGTGACAAGACAATTAGATTCGATCTTTACTCAATGCAAACGCGATTACCGTGACTTTATTCGAACATTGGATACGTTAAAACTAGCCGAACAACAGATTGAAGAATACATCCGTAAACAGGATGAACTATTGGCTTCAAGTATGCGATTAGCGGCACAACTTGCCGAGCAAATTGACAGTTCTCAGGAGACACGGTCATCTGTTGCAAAAGACGTGGAGCAAGTAAAACAAATGGTGGAAGAAGAAAAAATGTTGTTAATGACGGCACACATTTAAAAGGGAGAGATTGATCATGATTGAAACGTTAAAAAGCCTTCCACTGCTGAAGGAAGACCTTAATTTTATTGAGGCGATAGAGGCACAAGCATCGACACAGGCATTAGACATTGCTGTATTGGGATCCTTTAGTGTTGGGAAGTCAGCTCTGATCAATGCTTTAATCGGAGAAGGGGACACCCTACCGACACATACAAATGAAACAACTGCAATACCCACCTATGTCTCAGGAACAGTCGAAGATAAGGTGGAAATCGAGTTTGTCGATGGAAGGAACCACGTGATATCAGGGGATGAATTACATTCCTTGGTGGCGGGAGGTCAAGTGGAGGGTGTTTCTAGTATTCGACTCTCAAAAACGTCGCCTGATTGGTTGCAAGGTGTGACGATAATCGATACGCCGGGACGCAATACGAAATTCAAAGCACATATCGAGGCTTCTGAATCAGCGCTTCTATCCGCTGATGTGATTATTTATGTGATGCCATGGCAGGGACTAACCTTAGAAGATATCGTCTATATCAAACACATTCTTCTGTATCAGCCTAACCTTCACTTCATTATCAATAAGATCGATCGAGTGGATGAAAGGCAAGGTGTATCGATTGAAGAGTTGGTTGCGAAAGTCACTACGGACCTATTCTCTCAATTGGGAAAAGTATATCCCGTTCATGCGGTAAGCGCGGCGACAGGACAAAACGTGGAACTTGTTTTAAACCTTATCGCCAGCTTGAAGAAAAAGATGAAGGCGGTCAAAAAGAGACGTTTTGATCATGCGCTTCATCTGTTCCTCTTACGTGAGCAGAGTCGTGTGAGTCAACAAATCAAGCTATTGGAGCTAGCGCTCTTTAAGGACGAATCAAAACTTGAAACTGAAAAGCAGGAACTTCACCTTCAGTTTGAAGAAGCGAACCTAGCAATTGTCAATCAGATTGATTTGATGCAAAAGATGCTATATCGTACAGGTGAAGAAGTAGAGGAATTTATTCATTCGAATTATCTTTCACTTGAGACACGTTTAAAGTCATTGATCAATCAAGGCCTCTCTGTCGATGTGTTGACTCTAAAAATCGAAGACGAAGTGTTGACGACTCGGAACACCATATTTAAGACAGTCCAGGAAAAGTTGCAGAATGTCACGGGAGAAAGCTTCGTCCTTACATTGAATGAAGAGATGAATCAAAGTGTAAACTTTAAAATGACAGAGCCAGACTTGTTTCATCTTCAGCAAAAGCATGATGCCGAACGTCAAAGACTGTTGAAGAAAGTCGAATCAGTGGCGACAGAGCTTCAATACTTACCGGTAGAGACAATAGATGAAGAGAAATATCTTCTTCTCACTCAAGAGATTGAAGGATTGACAGATGAATTGGTCGAACGATACATCCCGCAATACATTATCGATGAATCTGCTAATGACCAAACAGCAACAAAGATTGCATCAGCGATTGGTTTCGTCGGAGATATTGGGCTCGCAATCGGTCTTGCAGCTGTGACCGCGGGAGCCTCGGCCGGGGTGCAGGTTTTGGCGAAAGGAGCCGGGAAGACGGCGGTTAAACAGACATCAAAGGAAATTACAAAAAAATTAGCCAAAGAAGCGGCACTCAAAGCGGCTAAACAAGCAATGAAAGATTCGGCGAAGAAGGCAACAACAAAACTAGCGCTTGAAGCAACAGGAAAAATGACTGCAATCAGTAACGAAATTATTGACCGAAAAGCAGGTGAAGAGATTGGTGAAGACAGTCAGCTTCTTCGCGCAGTGAAGACGTTCGATCAAGTTACCAGTCCAGTTCAAACATTAGCAAAGAAAATTGGTCAAAACATTGATGAACAACGTCGACAACCACCTGTAGAGGATACACAATATCGTCGTGATTTCTTTGCGCGTAAACATGAGATGGAGATTGAGCGTGATAAACGGTTGTCACAGTTAAAGGAATTAGAAGAGAAAGTATCAACGAATGAAAAGCTCCGTCAGGATTTACAACTCAAACGACAGAAAATCGAAAAGAGTGTCGAGCAAGAAATTGTTCGTCTTCAAAACGATTATGACTGGACGTTGCAAGAACTTAAGAATCGACATATGAACAAAGAAGTAGAACGTCAAATTCATTCTATAGTCTCAGAAGAACAAGAAAATGTGCGAATTTGGTTCAAATCAGAATTTGGAACTGTATCTAACGCAATCGAACAAATGGTTCCTGCTCAACTAAACGAACAGCTAGATGAGTCGAAGAAACAGATTGAAAAAATTGAACGACTCAAAGAACAAGGTAACGACCGGATTGAACTAGAGATTCAAGCCTCACGACATACTTTGCAAGAAATTGAAATGCTATTGGATGGGGAGCATAATGAGCTATCAATCTGAAATCGCTTGGTTAGCACATCAATTGGAGAAACACATGCTCGAGGATGAACCATCTATTTGGAAGGCGATGCGAGAAGCGGAGTTCCAAAACACGCGACGATTTGACGAGGGTGTTAGACAAGTGTATATCGTGGGTGAACCAGACATTTTAAGCGAATATACAAATCTTTTTGACTCCGTACCGACATCCAAGGGAAGAATTGAATCTCGAGAAGATCACTCGATTTTGAAATGGATGGTCGTTCACTACTATCTTCCTGCTGATTTAGATGAAATTCCTACAGGAGTTCGAGTGAATTTGTTTGTGGAGGAAAGGTTACCGATTTGGTCACGTACTCTGTTTCAAACAGAAGCTGTCGCAAAAGTAGTGAGTAAAAAGAGAATCAAGACATTAGAAAAATTAACAAAAGTGACCAATACTTTATATGAAGAAATGACAATTGATCATCTTATGGATGATTACCTTCCTATGGAAACGGTTGAGAAAGTAACAGAAGAATTATATCCGGATATACCACGGCAATACCTGATGCGTCTATCGACACTAACGGAACCGCGTGAATTGTCTGACGTGATGGATTTAGCGGCAGCGGACATGTTGAATGCCTATTGGCTTCAAAATCGACCGACCTTTCCCGAATGGATGCCAATTCTAATAAGAGAAGTAGCTCAGTTTTTAACCATCAAGTCTTCGCATGATCAAGGTGAAGAATTGATAGAACGAATGAAAGGATGGGGTGAACGTGAGAAACGAATTGATGGAAAGTGAGAGAAGATATCTGATTTTGAGTCATCGCTTACTTGAGATCACGTCTGACGCATATCCCCAGATGCTTGAAACCTTAAAACAGTTCCTACATGATTTGGATCAATTGGATGTATTCGAGCGAACGCTGTATGTGGCCGAATTACTTGAGGTGTTAGACTCGCGAAAGAATAATGACGGATTTGATCAGACAATACGAACGTTGAGGTCTGAGGCAGTCAGTGATGCTGTGCTCGCATTATTTAAGCGATATAAGAAATGGATAATTTGAGGTGAAGGACATCATGAAGAAGTTATATAGCTACATGTTCCCTATATCATTAGGAGCATTTGCACTTGTAGCGACACCAGTTGCTGATTCAGATATTATGATTTCGCTTTTGGTATTGGTAGGAATCGTGACCTTGTGGTTAGGGATTACATCTGTGGCGAAAAAAACAGATGAGAATGAACAAAAAATGAATCTGCTATTAAATAGTATCGAACAACAGGCAGAAGTCGTTCGAGAGATCGTCACCGAATTACAACAGAACGGTGAAGTCGTCAAGGGTGGACTTCAGAATATTCAGAACGCTCTTACTGAGCTAAACGATACGTCTGAAGCGAAATTAGTAGCGATGGAATCAAACACCGAGACCATAACGGAAGAATTGAATAAGTTTAAAGAGAGTCATCAGATTGGGAATAGAGAAATTGTTAATAAGCAAGAAGAGCTCTTACGTCTGACTGAAGAGCTTGTGGAGATACAAAATGAGCTTCCGAATAGTTTCAAAGAGCTTCAGGACTCTATCTCTCAAACCAATGACGACCAAATTGAAGTTATGCAAGGTCTCGAAACACATGTCTATGAAATAAAAAATAGTAAAGAGTCCTATCATGAACAGCTTCTCGAACTGAACGGTAAAATCATCGATACCGTGAATGCTCGTATGGAGAGTCTAAGCATGTACATCCAAGAAGAAGCAACCACTTTAATGAAACGTTCTGAAGATGCACAGGTGATCGCATTAAAAGAAGTCGAGGAGTTTGGAACATTGATCAAACAAATCGATGTGCTGAATCAACAGATGCAACATGTTTCCAAACAGAATCAAGAGGCGAGTGTCTCAGAACTAGAAAGATTGACAGAAATTAGTGCAGCTTTGTTAGAAGGTATCAGTCAACTCACAAATTCGAAAAGTGCAGAGCGTAAAAAACTATTAGTAGTTCAAAAAAAGTTGATTGATAAATTTGCAGATTAATCAAAGTGAGTATTTATAATTCAAGAACAAACGTTTTTTAATGAAAGTCGTTCACTCACCAGATTCCGTATGCAACATGGTATTGATTATTTTTAGAAAAGACAAAACGGCTTGAATCCTTCAGTTGAAAGGATTTGAGCCGTTTTCTTCACTATCATTATAGGTTCTGTCTAGTTGAATGGAAATAGGCTTGTTTTCACGCAGTTTGTTTTTGCTGTTGCTGTTCTTGGCGTCGACGAATGAGCTTGCGTCCGAGCTGAATCCCGGGCCGCTCGATGATTCGATACGTGACAGATGCAATTACTCCAGAGACGACGAGCGTCAAGAGGAACGTCAACATCCATACCGTCGTCACGTTATATTGCTGGGTCCACGTCTCGTTGAAGAGGTGATTGACCCAGTCGAGGACGAAAAAGTGGACGAGGTACAGGCTGAAGCTGATATGCCCGATGTACTGCATCACCGAATGATTGAGGAGGCGTCCCCGAATGCCGGATAAGCCGAGAGCCAACAGACAAAAGGCGAGACCGAACAGCGCATGTTTCGGAAACGCGCTATAGACATCATACGGAGTAATCCCGAGTATGATCAGTAACGCAATCGATCCGAACGTCATCGCATAGTGCGTTTGCACGGACCACGATTGGTCGCGCCACACGAGATACAACGTGACCCCCATCAAGAAGATCGGCAACTGGTTCGGGAACCAATAAAAGGCGAAACTCTTCACGTCCATGAATGGCTGACGCTGTTCGGTCAGGAGGTGCAGGACGATGCTGAGTACGAGCGTCGACGTTGTCCACAAGATCCCTTGACGCGCTGTCTTGATCCATTTGAACAGGAACGGCACACATGCATAAAATAAAAATTCGTTCGAGATCGACCAACCGCCCGGCACGAGACTGAATAACCACTCGGGATGCAGGACGTTCGTGAACGTCAACGTCGAGACCAAGAGGGAAAGTGTCACGTCTGGATAAGCCGTCGAAACCCCGATGAATTGATTGATTAGATCAAAACTTAAGTAGAAGAGCAGTGCGGCGTAAAACATCGGTGCGATCCGGAAGAAGCGCTTCGTGTAGAAGTCCTGAAGCGGAATCTGGCGCGATACCGTATAGCGCTCCAATGAATAGAACAACGTGAAGGCGCTGACGATAAAAAAGAGTTGGACGCCGCGCGACCCTTGTATCCCGATATGGTATAACCAATCGGGCAATTGTTGAAGGGACCGTGTCGAGTGCGTCAACACGACCCCGAGGATGGCATAACCGCGAAGGGCATCTAAAAAACTGAGCTTCTGCAACTGATGTAATCTCCTCTATACATTCCTATTTTTCTTTTCGTCAAACAATCTATCACGCTGTTGACGGTGTGTCTATTTGATTCAGACACTTGTGTTGAAACTGTAAAATATACTTCTCGTTAAATCGGCACGCGAATTTGTCTCGTCTCTTTGTTCGAGAGCGTATAGGTCACGATGTAGCTCGAACCGGACACTTTCACACTGGCCGAGCGAATCGTCGTCTTCGACTGGTCGAGTCGGATGAGCGTGAGGTAGCGCACGTCTTTCCCGGTATTATACGAGATGACTTGTGGACGCGGCTTCCATTCGTAATCCTCGACGGCGACGAAGCTCGTGCTGTTGCGCATCGATGAATTTTTAAGATTCAGCTGCATGAGCTGGATCGTTCGTCCGTTCGTATCACCGTAGACGACGTTCTGAGTCGCCATCGAACTCTGAAGGAGTTTCAGACCTTCGGCGAGATGGAACCGTTGCACGAACTTCGTGGTTGCGGGTGAACTGATCCGGTCGTAGACGATGAGTGTCTGTTCTCTGTCGTAGACGAGCGTCCGTAGATGCGTCGCCCCGTTCCCGATGAGCTGGCTCTCCCCAATCGTAAGAAGGGTCGAACCGAGATTTTGTACGGTCTTGATGTTGCTCTTCCCACGCATCGTGGAGCGGAGGTCGAGATTCGCCCCGTCACGGTGGACGGTATTATGGGCATCGACACCGAAGACGCGCTGACGTTCGGGGCGATTCGTATAGCCGTAGCGACCCGTCTCGATGATGAAGTCGCGGCCGAGGCCGTACAGGTCGATGCTCAAGTCATCGGCATGCTTGTGGGCACTGCTGTGATAGCCGGCTGTCATCATCACCTGGGTCGCCTGATTGAACGCGCGAGGTGGAGATGCCCAGTATTCGCGCATGAAACTGTATTGGTTACTGATCCGTTTCGCCGTGACCGGTGGACGTGTCCCTTCCTTCCCTTGGGTGAGGGCGAAGACGAGCTCGGGGAAGTCCTCGATATGCGGAATGATCGAGGTGTTCCGTCTGACACCGGACGTGTCCCCAAAGATCGGGAGTGTCCCGTTCGGTTTGATCATATACGTCAGTTGCTTCGGCATCTGTTCGACCCGTGCCATACTCGAAGGGAGTGAGAAACGGTTCGCTTCTGCCCAGATGAGGAAGCGGTCGAGCACGTGATACATATAGGACTGATAGCCGGGTGAATGCTCGAGGTGGACGGCGTCCGACGTGATGCTGTGGCGGATCTGTTTATCGAGGCGGCTATCTGCGAGCGTCTTCCACGTTCTGCTCCGGTCGAACTGTGGGAACGTCTGCGCGATGGCAGTGAGCGCCATGTCTTGGAATATCCCATGATTGTGATCATTTTTATAGAAGCTAGACGTCGCGAGTAACGTGCCATGGTCGTGGAGTGTCCGCAACATCAGACCGGTGAACGCCGTATCTTTATAGAGCGAAGAAGATTTATAGGCATCCCAAAAATTCAAGAGATGGAACGTCCGGATCGACGTGCCGTGGTCGTTATATGGCCAACGGTACTGTTTGTAGTTCGCAATCGGATGGGCTTTCGTCCAACTTTTAACGACTCGTACCCCGTACTTCAAATAAGCGGTATTGCCGGTCTCGTTATACGCCTGGGTCAATTGATTGAGCACCGTCAAATAATGAATTTGGAACGGATAGGAATTGCTCGACGAGCTCGGGATGTCCCGGTGCCAGTTAAACGTATCGACGTTCGGGACGGACAATTGATATGGTTTGGACGGGATCGACCAATCCCCACGAATCGCACGGTTGGCGTAGTCGACGGCGCGCGCAGGTGTCAATTTTTCATATTCATATGGCGCGTGAAGTGGCATCTGTTTCATATACTCATGCGCGAGTCGTGCCGTTCCGCTCGACTTCAAATTCGAAGCGGTGAGTGGGTCACCGAGTAAGAGCTTGGCCTGACTTTTCTTTATGTAGATCTTTTTCGTATGACTCAGTGCGATGTAGTACCAGCCGGACGTACTGACGGCTGTATAGCGTTTTGTTGTCGAATACGCTGCCACTTTAGTCAATCGACCGTTCTTCATTTCATAGACGGTCGCATTCGGGATGGAGCGGATATCGAAAGGGTTCGTCGCAGCCTGGACGGAGTCTGTCGGGGTCATGCCCCAAGCCCCTACTAAGACGAGGACGAGTAATATTCGTTTCATGCATACACCTCAATAAATTTGGATTTACTTCTTTTTCAAAGTATACCATGAGGTGTGTTTATTCCCTTAATTTTCTATATCATCTTTATTGTAAAAAGAAGACCGATCTAATTCACAGGTCGGTCTTCTTTGTATGGTCTTTAATCCAACGTCAACCGTTCCACGGCATCGCGAAGATGATTCTCGCGGACGCGGATGTACCGACGTGTCGTCTTCGGCTCGGAGTGGCCAAGTAATTCAGATAACGTCGTCTCCATGACCCCTTTGTCATAAAGGTGCGTCGTAAACGCATGGCGGAGCGTATGAGACGTGACAGGATAGCCGAGCACTTCTGTGGCAGCCGTCGTCAGGTGACGATTGATGGTCGTCTTACAAATCAAGGCACCTCGTGCAGACGGGAACACATAGGGTGAGTCGACGGGACGTCGCTCCTCATCGAGATAGGTGGAGAGGACGGAGTGAATCTTGTCATTCAACGGGATTCTCCGGGGCTTTCCCGTCTTTGATTCTCGGACATAGAGTAACCGCTCCTGCAAATCGATCGCATCGAGTTTTAACAGCCGGACCTCGTTGATCCGCATGCCCGTATGGAGTTGAACGGTTAAAAACGTACGATACAATGGGACGTCGATGGCATCGATGACAGCGGACAATTGTCTAGGGGAGGGGATCTCCGCTGAATGGCGCTCGGTCACTTTCACCCGTAACTGATGAAAGGGGTTATGGGTGACGAGATGTTCGGCGATGGCCCAATCGTATAAGCCGCGAAGAGCGCTCAAGTAGTTGTTGATGGTCACCGGTTGACAGCCTTCCGAACGGAGCGTGTCGATATACGGCATGACGTCCTGCCTCGTTTTTAATTCGTCGAGCGTTCTGCCTTCTCCCATGATGGCTTCGAATCGGGCAAACTTATAGGTCGCCTGGCTGACCGTGTTGTCCGATTTTCCGGTCATGCGTAAATAGTGGATGTGCTGGGCGACGGCGTCTTTCATGTGTAAGGTCATCTTCCTGTCTCCTCTTACTCGTTGTCCTCACGGAGCATCCGTTGCAGTTCGGCCTTATAGGCGCGTAGTCGACTCGGCGAGTACCCGAGCGATGCCTCGGTCCCGTGAAGCATATGGCAGAGTAAGGTGAAATGGCGATTTGGTAAAGTGGATCGCTTGTCGTCTAGCCAAAGCGAGAGGGGTACTTCGCGCTGGTCGACTTGTTCTGGGAGTCGTTCGCTCGCGACCTCGTGTTGGAGCGTCTTCGCCTGTTTGGCCCGTTCGTTCAGGATGGCCCCGCGGATACGGATGAAACAGTACGTTTTTCCTAACGTCTTGCCGTCTTGAAGGGCGCGCCATATGGCGATTCGTGCCGTTTGGGCGGCATCGTCGACTTCGTTCGGATGGAGATGGAGCTGTCGGATGACGTAAAAGATCATCGGCTCCCACTCTTTGATTTGTTCGTTAGTATCTGGCATGGTGGGCTGCTTTCCCGCGCGCGTCTCAAGTTTCCTAGGTGGATACAGCATAATGGTTGTTATGCAGATTTCGCACCTCACGAACGTTGAAGTTTCGTCAGCCCAAATCAGACACAGCACGGAAATGCTGTATGGCACAACCCGTATCCCTTATCCATCGGAAGCATCGATTCTCTATAACAACCATTATAGGAGGATGTCAGGTGATGATTTGATCAAGAGGTAAATGATATCCAAGTTTTAGTTGTTTAGCATTCGTTTAATGGATATAATTTACAGGGTAAAATCAAACCGGAAATGTGAGGAAAATCATGAAACCTTTGTATAGACGATTATCCATCGGGATGTTGAGCGGGATGCTCCTGTTCGCACCGATGACGACGGCTTCGGCCAACTCGGACTTCAACGTGCGCGTCGCTCCGTCGACCACGCTACACCAAATGAAGGGGAAGAAACTGGTCCCGCTACAGAAGACGAACACGACGAAAGAATACCGCATCGTACGCCCGTCCGGATGGTATTATCTTGCCATGTCCGGTGGCAAACGGATCTATATCAAGAAAAGCCAGGCGGAGGTCGTTCCGGCCCGTTCGTTGACGAAAGCACGCATCCAATCGAAAACGAACCGTCCGCTCGTCCATACATACATGGGGCAGACCGAGTCCCATATCCCGTATGAGTATGACCGACTGTCGACAGAACAGGCGAAACAGTTCGCCGATCGGGCGCTCGCCGGCAACTGGTATATCCCGACGAAACCGAACAATCTGTCGGTCCCAAACATCGACACGTTCAACTGGCATAAGGACGTCCCGGCCGTGGACAGCAACTCGTTCCCGTTCCAGCTCCACTACTTGACGGTCCTCAATCAGTTGACGCAAGCGTACAATGACACGGGTGACCTCGCCTATCTGAAATATGGCGAACGACTAATCAAAAGTTGGACGAAGGCACACCCAGCCTATAACTACAAACGACTCAAGTGGGGATACAATGACCAAGGAACGGCGATTCGTGTGTTCCATTTGTTGAATTTCTGGGATGTATATAAAGAGACGTCACTCTATCGGGACCCTGCCTTCACCGAGCTCATGTTGAAAACATTGTATGAGCATGGGGAGATCTTGGCCTCGTCCGACTTCTACAAACCGAAACATAACCACGGCATCTTCCAAGACATGGCGCTCACCGCCATCGCCCAGACGTTCCCTGAGTTTGACCGGAGTAAGGCGTGGCAATCGACCGCCAGCACGCGGCTCCAGGCGCAGATCGCCCACAGCATCTCGCCGGAAGGGGTCCACCTTGAACACTCACCTCGATATCACGTGTATGTGTATCATACGTTGTCGCGCTTTATCGAATGGGCCGAGGCTAACCAGTTCGTTCTGCCTTCACGCTCGGGCTATATCGAGAAGATGCCGGATCAGCTCACCTACATGTTGAAGCCGAATCGGACGCTTCCGATCTTCGGTGACACGACGGGGCACCTTCAAGGGATGAACATCATTCCAAAGACGAACGAATATCCGGAGCTCAGTTTCGCAGTGAGCGGAGGGGCAGAGGGCGTGGCACCGACCTTGTTGACGAAGCAAATCGGGGACCAATACAGCTTCATGCGCGAATATTGGTCGCGTCCACCTGAGGCGTTCTCGGGTGCGACACAAGTGATGATGACAGCCGGGTAT
Organism: Exiguobacterium sp. KJ 601; assembly: GCF_027161185.1. GTDB lineage: Bacteria > Bacillota > Bacilli > Exiguobacteriales > Exiguobacteriaceae > Exiguobacterium > Exiguobacterium profundum. Next base: position 458,626 of record NZ_JADHZG010000001.1, read on the forward strand.
CATAGCAGTGCCCACAAGCATGCCGATGACTTGAGCATCGACTTCTATGGACTGGCGCGTGACTTCATCATCGAGACGGGTCGCTTTGGTTATTCGGCACGACCGGAACGGAAGGAAGTCTTTAAAGTCGAGGCCCATAACACCGTCCACCGATACGGGGAAAACTTGGATTTAAGCAAAGGCATGATCGGTCGGAGCCGTATCGTGAAGACCGAAGACCGTGGAGAGACGAGCGTCGCCATCGGAGAGAGCGCGTTGATTGGGAAAGGGGCAACGCATCGCCGCACCCTTGTCTATGACAAGGCGAAAACGCTCGTCGTCTACGACCGCATCACCTCACCGAAGCCGGACATGTTCGTTCAGCGCTTCCACCTCGGAGAGGGTCTGAAACTATATAAAGGGACGACCGAGGCACAGAACGTGACGTTCCGAGACAGCCGCCGTCGATCGATTCAACTGATGCAACTCGAGACGGACGAAGAGTCATATATGTCCGTTCAACCAAGTCATCTATCGGTCCGTGATGCGGAGTGGACGCTTCGCGACCAAGTCGTCTCCATTGAATACGGTACGGACGTGCGTTACATCACACTCATGCGGATCGACCGGACGAACACCTCGATTGTCGACACGGCGGTCAAGGAACAAGCTAATCAGTATGAACTCACCTATACACTTTCCAACGGCGAGACCCATACTCTCGACGTTCCAAAATGATTGAAGCCTGGCGACTGCCAGGCTTTTTTACGTGGACGATGAGAGTAGTTGTTGAATCCCACCATTTGCTAAGGTAGAATTTTCAAGTAGAACAACTGACAAGTGAGGGAACGAATGGAACATTCACATGCAAAACAGATCGTGGTTCAACTTCGGGGTTCGCTCTCGGGGAAAGCGAGCGATGGTTGGGACGTCGTCATCTCGGCAGGGACGATGTGCTATCAATGGAAGGGAAGACGGATGATGCCAGACAGTCGGCTCGAGACGACCGAGACGGTACGGCTCATCCGTCCATACGGTCGATATTATATTGTCCATAGAGAAGGAAGGGAAGCACTCGTCCGCGCGACGGACGTGATGCTCCTTATGACCGACCCCCTCTCGAAAATCAAACTGACGGACAAGATGGAGCGACTGCTCGTCCGTGACTATATGAAACAAAAGCGCACATTCGCTTCGTACCATTATGAACAAATCCGTGATGAACAGGCGGTTCATTTTGCAGAAGAGACGTTGAGCGGAAGATGGTATATCCCATCGCTTCCGCATACATTGGCCGTCCGTGATGTTCGGACGTTCGATTGGAACAAAATGTTACCACCTGTGAACAACAACTCGTTCCTTTTCCAACTCCACTATTTGACGACGGTCAATCAACTGACTCATGCCTATGAGGTGACGCAAGACGAAAGATACTTGCACTATGCACACCAAATCATCGATAGCTGGCAGAGCCATCATCCGCTGCATGGCGGTCCGCGGGGGCGTGTAGCATACCATGCGCACGGTACGGCGATTCGAGTATTCCATATACTCCGTTTCTTTGAAGCGTATCGCCAGGCACCGATCCATCATGATGCCCGTGTGACGTGCCGCTTGTTACATCTGTTATATGAACATGCGACATTACTGGCGACCCCTACCTTTTATCGTCCGCTCCATAACCATGGGCTCTTTCAAGATATGGCACTGTTTGCGATTGCTTCCTGTTTTCCGGAGTTTGATCGCAGTGCGGATTGGAGAAGGATTGCGCGTGCGCGGTTGAATAAGCAACTCGACATTTGCCTTTCGGAGGACGGGACCCATTTGGAGCACTCGCCCGGCTATCACGTTTACGTGTACCATACGCTAAGTCGATTTAGAGACTGGGCCGATTTAAATGGATTCACGTTGCCGGAAGGGATTGGACGCATCGACCGGATGCCAAAGCGCCTCTTGCATTTCATTAAACCGAACCAAACCTTGCCGATCGTGGGGGATACAGGAGGACAGCTTCGCGGAAGCCGTTTAATTCCTCGGATTGAAACGTTTCCCGAACTAGCCTTTGCCATGAGCGGAGGGACACAAGGACAATGCCCAGAAGAACTGCTGGCGAATCTAGGCTCTCAATATGCGGTCATGCGTGAATATTGGCACCATGCAAAGCGTCCGTTTCGTGACGCCACCTATATTCTGATGACAGCGGGATACCATGGGGGTGCACATAAACATGCCGACGACTTGAGTCTCGAACTATATGGATTGGGGCGGGATTTCATCGTCGAAACCGGTCGGTATGGCTATGTTGACGGACCTGAGCGTGCGCAAGCACTACGTGTCGCGGCGCACAATACGGTACATCGACTCGGAGAAGAGCTCGACTTGTCGATCGAGCGAATCGGAGAGAGCGGAATCCTAGAGGTGAAAGAGGCGCGGAAACAGATGACGGCGACCGGAGTGAGCCGTCTGATTGGAAAAGGGGCCATTCATACTAGGCATGTCGTGTACGATAAGGCGCGAACGCTTGTCGTGTTTGATCGGATTGTCGCGCCGGAAGCGGACCTCTTTGTCCAGCGCTTCCATCTGGCACCCGGTTTGGACCTGGTATCGGGTACACCAGAAGAACACAACGTTCGATTTAAAGATGCCTCGAATCGAGCCATTCAATTCATTCAGCTTTTAAAAAGCGAAGAGGCTTATATGGCACTTGAACCGAGCCATGTATCCATGCGTGATTTGGAGTGGACTCCCCGCCAGCAAGTCGTTTCGATTGAACATGGTAGCGAAGTTCGCTTTTTGACTCTGATTCGACTAGACCGGACCGGGAAGCGTGTCGTCGATACGAAGGTCGAAGAGCGGGATGGGGTGTACATCGTCTCGTATTGGATTGAAAACGGGGGGAAGCATGTCATTCATGTGCCGTGTGAGGAAAGTCGTGACGTGTAAAGGACAAAACGTCACGACGCTCTCACGAAGTGATGTCGTCCTTTACATAATGAGGAAATCGTTTTTTGTGGAAATTGTAAAAACCTTAAAAATCTTCAATTTGTGATTGTTTATTGGACGCGTTTCCGTTACGTTAGAACTAGAGCGATTTGTACATATAAGGGAAAAACGGACGACTTTGGGGTAATCGTGGTAAGTAAAAAGTCGAATGATGTAAGCGCTTTCTCTTGTATGTCCTCTTCGCAAATCTGAAAGGGGAATTGGACATGACAAAGAAATCATCTCGTAAGTTGTACACAGCACTCGCTGTAGCGGCCGTATCGACTGCATCGCTCGCACCGGCTGTTGTCACAGAAGCTGCGTCGAAAGCACCAGTCGTCAAAGCGAAATCAGCGTATGTGTACGCAGGGGACTTGGATGCTGCACTCGATGCTACATATGAAGGCGCGCCGATCCATTGGTATAAATCGAGCGTCAACTTGGAGAAATTAGGTACATTCCAAACAGCTAAGGGAATCGTCAAAGGCAAAGGGAAGTACATTGAGAAACGCGTCCGCGTCCTCGATCACCCGATTGCGATTTTACCACCGAGCGAGCCACTCGTGTTCAAACAAGGGAAACCGGCACTTGGCATCGTGAAGCAACAAGTGAAATTCGCAAGTGGGACGTATGAAAAAGCAGTACGTTGGAGCAAAATCGACACGAGTGAAGTCGGCGAATTCGTCGCGACGGCTACATATACAAACCGTGGTAAAACGATCACACTTGAAGTTCCTTATACAGTAGAAGGATACAAGCTCTCGATCATGCACACGAACGACACGCACGCCGCGCTCGATCTCGCACCGAAACGTGCGACAGCCATCAAGCAAATCCGTGCAGAGAAGCCAGACAGCCTCTTGATCGACGCAGGGGATGTCTTCTCAGGATCACTTTACTTCAACGAGTTCAAAGGTCAAGCTGACCTCAAACTCATGAACTACATGAAATACGATTTGATGGTACCGGGTAACCACGAATTCGATCTCGGTACAGAGCAAGGACATAAAGAACTTGCTGATTTCGTCCGTTATGCGAACTTCCCGTTCGTCAGCTCGAACGTCAACTATGCAAATGACCAATACATGAAGAGCCTCTACCGTGACGAAGTTTCGCAAAAAGCGTACAACGGTCGTCTTTATGAAGGAGTCATCAAAGTAGTGGATGGCGAGAAGGTCGGATTCTTCGGTTTGACAACAGAAGAGACGGCATCCATCGCTAGCCCAGGCCCAATTGAATTCCAAAACTACATCGCAGAAGCACAAAAAGCAGTCGACGCGTTCAAAGAGATGGGAGTCGATCAAATCGTAGCTGTCTCACACCTTGGGTATAACGACAACCCGGCGTTCGACAACGACTTGTTGCTTGCTGAAAACGTAGATGGAATCGACATCATCGTCGGTGGCCACACGCATACTCGTTTGAGCGCTCCGGTCCTCATCACAGAAGGAAAAACAGAGCCAACGGTCATCGTTCAAGCGGACCAATACAGCAATTTCCTCGGAACGGTTGATGTCGAGTTCGACAAGGATGGAAAAGTCATCAAACATGCAGGTAGCTTGATTGACGTGAAAGCACTTCAACCAGATCCATACGCGGTCGAGTTGCTCGCACCATTCAAAGATGTCGTGGATACAATCAGCCAAGACCCAATCGGTGTCTCACTCACAGCTCCACTCGATAACCCACGTGACAAAGGTGACGAAACAGCACCGAGTGTCCGTAAAAATGAAACAGCCCTCGGTAACTTGATTACAGACGGTATGCTCACGAAAGCGAAAGAGTATGATTCTGCTGTCATCGGTGCTGTTCAAAACGGTGGTGGAATCCGTGCATCAATCGATGCAGGTCCTGTCACGACAGGTGAAGTGTTGACGACACTTCCATTCGGAAACACGCTTGCCATCATGGACTTGAAAGGTAGCGAATTAAAAGCTGCTTTCGAGCGTAGCGTTGGCATTTACCCAATCGAGAACGGTGGATTCCTCCACGTATCTGGATTCAAAGTATTGTTCGACAGCTCAAAACCGGCTGGCGAGCGCATCGTTAGCTTGCAGTACAACAACGGCACAGAGTTTGTCGATGTCGAAGACGCGACGAGCTACAAAGTCGCAACGAACTTCTTCACAGCGCAAGGTGGAGACAACTATGTTGAGTTTGAAACGGCATTCAAAGACGGTCGCGTCAATGACCTCGGTCTCATCGACTGGGAAAACTTCCGCGATCACTTGATCAGCCTCGGCGAAGAAGTCACACCTGCTGTTGAAGGACGTATCGTTGACGTCAACGCAGCTGAATAAGACAATCATTGGTTGCTTTCGGACGGATCCAGGAATGGGTCCGTCTTTTTTATAGGAAACTCAGGCGTGTACATTTGTCATCAAATTGCGACCGACATATAACTCTGTTAAGATACGATAAGATGAAGAAATACTGATTACTTAAAAAAGGTGGAGCGGACGTATGGATGTAAAAGCGACGCTGCGCGATGTGCAAGCGCACATTGCGTGGTTGAAAGAAGAAAAAGAACGAGTCGACCGGAGAGAAGCATTGAACGGAGATGACTTGATCACCCTTGAGGACCTTCCTTCATTGTCGAGACAGGCACAACGCCCGCGTCTTGACGATAAATTGTTTGAAGAACAGCAAGCTACCTTAAAAACGGAACTCGAATCAGCTCGAGCGCGACTCCCGAAACAAGATGTGACTCGTATCGCATCGAATGGGAGCAATTTTTATGAGAAGGCGGACGTACAAGTGGCATTCGTCGGTCCTGTCAAACGAGCGAAAGAGTTAGAGCGGCTTTGTCATGTCCATTTATTTGAGAATGTGACGGGCTTCTTAGAGCTGGCTGAAATCGAAAAGATTGATTTCCTTCTCATCTCGGCCGCGCTAGTGGAAGATGAGACGACCGCATTCCACCACATGGGCTCACCGCGTTCGCACTCCCGTCACTGGTTGGAGAATTTGATTCGCAAAGCCAAACAAATTGATGTTCGTGTCGTGTTTGAAACTACTCTCGATACGAATCACTACGATCGTTTCTCCTCACTCGCCGCTCAGTGTGACTATATCTTTACGGCAAACGAGGAGCGTGTGACGGATTATATCGAAGAAGCCGGACATGAGCGCGTTTTTGTCATCCGTCCGGGAATCGACCCACTTCGCTTCAATCCAATCGGGATGACGCGTGTTCAGTCGGATTCGGTCGTCGTCACGAACCGTTTCCCGGTACAACGTTTTGCAAAAGACTTGGAGACACTCGCACAAGGTGTTCGTGATGCGAATAAGTCTCTTTATGTAATTCGAGAAGCGGATGAATCGAAGGTGTCGTTCGCACCGAAATCACTTCAAGATGTCCTCGTCCATGGGGACCAAGAGGAGATCGAGGCGCTGAAAGAAACCTCGAACTGGATTCTTCACGTCAATGAAGTGAAAAACAGTCCGACGATGAGTGCGCAAGCCATCTATGAGGCACAGGCACGGGGACAACTCGTCTTGACGAACTACAACGTGGCCGTCAACAACGATTTCCCGAACGTATTCATCGCGACGAGCGCATTGGATGCACAAGGGATTTTAGAAATGTTCGATACAGACGAAGAGCGTCTCGAGCATCAGCTATCTGGTGTCCGTACCATCTTCTCGAACCATACGATTTATGATCGTTTCAACGAAATGTTATTCGTTCTCGGCATTCACCACGAAGTCCGTCGTGACGTCCTCGTCATCGGTCGCGGTGACGTGACGGCGACGCGTGAGCAGTTCGAGCGCCAATCGTATCCGCATAAACGTTTTGTCGCAGAAGCGGATTTACAAGAAGTCGATTTACGCACAGCCGACTTCGTGACGGTATTTGACGACCGTTATCACTACCTCGACTATTATGTAGAGGATATGGTCAACGCCTTCAAATACACGGACGTCGCTTTCGTGACTAAAGGGCAGGACGTTGTACATGAATTCGTAGAGGGATACGATGACGTCGCATTAACGATGTTTGCGGCAAGCCACCTGTCGCTTGAGACGCTTCGGGACGACCAGCGTATCGAGGGACAAGGCTATGCCATCGATCATTTCGAACTGCTCGCGGCAGATGACGTACTCGTCCCGAACGAACCGGGCGACTATGCGCTTTCAATGATCGTCCCGATTTATAACAACGGTCGTTATCTCTACAACAAATGTTTCTCTAGTCTTCGCCGTAGCTCGATGTTTGAAGACATGGAGATTTGGCTCGTCGACGACGGTTCGACGGACCAAGAGACGATCGGCTATATCGAACGCCTCGTGCGGAAGTATCCGAACGTCTACACGTACTCATTCAACGACGGAGGCAGCGGCAGTGCGTCGCGTCCGCGAAACAAAGGCGTCGAATTGGCAACGACACCGTACATCGCTTTCCTTGACCCGGACAATGAAGCGGTCAACGACGGCTATGCGGAACTATTCCGTATCATGAAAGATAATGACGCGCTTGACCTCGCAGTCGGAAGTATGTTGAAGCTTGCGAACCGTGAGGCCATGATTGAGCTAGACGGCCTTGAAAAAGATGGTGTTCGCGTCATCGAAGACCCGAGAGCGTACTTGCTCGAGCACAACTTCAAGGTACAGAGTATCCAGACGATGGTCATCAAAAAAGACTTCATCCAGAAGCACGATTTGAAACAGGTCATCGGTGCGGTCGGGCAAGACTCGCTCTTCTTCCAAGAGATGTTCCTCAGCGCAGGACGCGTCGCTCTTCTCGACTTGACGATTCATGATTATTACGCGGCTGTCGCCGGTTCGACAGTCAACACGATCACGAAGAAGTACTTTACGAAGTGTGTCATTCGGGAAACGGCACGGGCAAAAGCATTCGCCCGGGAAGGTGTACTCGATCAATACCGTTCCACACGATTCGAACGCTTCTTCTCGATGTGGTATTTGGTCTTCTTACGCCGAAGCAAACCGGAAGAGTTTGTCGACAATGCCGGTATGCTTTATGAAATCATCGAACAGTATCGTCCGATGGAATTAGAGACGCCGATTGTAAAACAATTCGTCGACTTATATGAATCAGGACAAACAGAAGAATTGAAGCGTCTCTACTTTGACGCATACTTGTGAGGTGAGAGCATGAGCAACGAATTTGAAAAAGAAATCGGATTGTTGAAACAACGAATCAAACTGCAGGAAGAAGAGATTCGTCATTTGAAACATGATGAACGTCTATTACGTCAAAAGCATCGACGACTCGTTCAAAAGTATGGAGATCTTCTGTACACGTTTGAATGGACCGTGAAGACGTTCGAGAAGAAAGAGCAAGCGCTCAGTGACTTGAAACGTAAATATGATGTGTTGAATCAGAAGTATCGTCGTCTTGTGCAATCGAAAGCCGGAAAAGCGATTTTGAAGGCACAGGCGGTTGCACGACGCATTCGCAAATAAAGAATCGAGCTCGAAAGACTCGATGATTTGGAGGATATGAGGATGGATTGGCAGAAAAAAGCACGTCGCGCCGCTTACCTTGGGGTACAACGGTCGAAGCGACTCGGTCGTAAAGTGTTGAACAAACGCCCGAACAAATCGCATCAACTACGTGAACTCGTACCGAACTGGTATACACGCTCACCTTACGTACACGTTGAAGGGACGGACCTTGTCTTCTCTGGGGACGAGCCGGTCACCGTCACGTACCGACCGAACGCGAGTTCAGATATCATCTCGGTGAACGACCTCGTCGAATCAGGTCAAAAGACGTTCACGGCTATGATGCGTGTCAAATCGCGCGAAGGTCTGATGCCAACGTTGACGTTAGAAGTCGTGCGTAAAGGTGGACGTACTCGTTACGTGACGGTACAGGACGGCGATCAGGTCGATGTGACGCTCGGCATGGGTGAACAAATCGTCCGGGCTCATCTTGAAGTCAACGGGGCAGGAGCGTTCAGCCTCGTCGAGCTCATGCTCGGCAAGCTGTCGCTTTGGACAGTCGAAGGGACGGCTGCGAACGTATCACTTGATGCTTTTGATTTCCGTTATCCGCTTACGTCGTCGTCACTCCGTTCTCTCAAACCACAGAGTGAGATTGCTCACTTCGACGGAGACACGCTCGTCGTCCGTGCCGAAGGGAACCAATACACGCACTATGGCGTCGATGAGATTGCGCTACCACACGTCGATACAGAACGTGGCATCGATTTTGAGACGGGTGATATGGACGATGACTTGTATCGTTTCTATTTGAAAGGGGACCGCACGGGTACAGCGGACGCCTCGCTATTCATCGTGACATATACGGTGTCTGGGCAGGATCGTTTGATTGAAGTGCCACTCGGACTGAGCGGTATCGTCCGCATCGCACCGTCACACCGTTCCATCCGCTATTTCATCCGCGTGAACGGGTCAGGACAGCTTGAGAACTTGAATATCGGCATGATTCGCGAAAAGAGTGTCCGCCGTGAAGACGTCTTGTCCCTCAAACCGGACATGTGGACGATCCCGGCACCCGACCTCATCAAATTGAAGAGTCGAGATGACCAACTCGTCGTCCAGTTGAAAGGCGAGGACGATCAGCGCCGCTACATCTCGTATGCAGAGATGAACAACAGCTTCAAACTGCTCCCGACAGAGTTCCCGTATGAAGTGAAGGCGAACAGTCGTTACCGTGTCACGCTCGACGGTGTAGCCGATGAAGGGGCGAACGTTGTCCTCTACATCATCGCCTACTCGGCGACGGAGCGTCAGATCATGCAACAGGTTCAAATCGGAAGCGAGAAAGTCTTCTACTTTGACCGTGGCATCCGCTTCCTTCGTTTCGCCCTCCGTGTCGACGGTGTCGGAGAGGCTCGGGTCGACCGCATCCGTGTCGCTGAAGAACTCGTCAGCGATGGTACAGAAAACCCGACGTGGATGGACGTGCGCGAGGCTCGCTTCTTCGCACCAATCCCACGTGAACTACACGAACTGAAGGTCGCGGCCATCTTCGATGAGTTCACGATGGCATCCTACAAACCAGAATGTCAGCTCATCACGTTCACACCGGACAACTGGAAGACGGTGCTCCTCGATGAGCAACCGGACGTCCTTGTCGTCGAATCGGCGTGGAAAGGGAACGCCGGTGCATGGGAGAAGAAAATCGTCAAATATGGCACGAACACATGGGAAGAGCTCGATGCGCTTCTCGCTTGGTGCCGTTATCACAATATCCCGACCGTCTTTTGGAACAAAGAAGACCCGATTCACTACGACCGTTTCATTGAAACGGCGAAGCGATTCGACTATGTGTATACGACCGACATGAACCGCGTTCCGAACTATAAAGAAGATTGTGGTCATGACCGTGTCGATGCGTTACCGTTCGCGGCGCAGCCGAAAGAACATAATCCAATCCGCTTACCAGGGACTCGTGAGCCTTACGCGTGTTTCGCCGGTTCGTATTATGCGAACCGTCACGAATCACGTAAAGCTGACATGGACAGACTGTTCGCGGCAGCAGACAAGTATGGTCTTGCGATTTACGACCGTAACTATGCGATCAACCAACGCGGGGAGAGCGACCAACTTCAATTCCCGGAACAGTTCCGTCACTCGATTCGCGGCAGTTTGAAATACAACCAGATTGCCAAGGCGTATAAAGGATATAAAGTCATGTTGAACGTCAACTCGGTCAACGATTCACCGACGATGTTCTCACGTCGCGTCTTCGAAGGACTCGCCTGCGCCACACCAGTCGTCAGTACACGCTCGGTCGGGGTTGATGCCATGCTTGGCGATTACGTCTTCCTTGACGACGGAGAATCTGACTTGGATGAAACGTTCCGCCGTTTGATGACAGATGACTCATTCTATGAGGACATCGCGATGCGTGGTATGCGTCACGTGTTGACGTATCACACTTACACGCAACGTCTCGCGAAAATCGTCCAAGACGTCGGTATCCCGTACCGTGTCGACCACGAGAAGATTGCCGTCGTCGCCTTCATCAAGTCGCGCGAAGAGGCAGAACGCGTCGTCGCTCAGTTCGAGGCGCAACGTTATGAGCATAAACATCTCATGATGTTCCTCGATAAGTTCGAGGATCACATCGATGTATACAATACGTACAACACGCCGTCGATTTCGACGTATATGCGTAGCTACTTGACGCACTATACCTCGTTCACGGAGATGGTCGAATCGTACGATTGGGTCGCCCACTTGAAGTCGGACGATTATTACGGTCCGAACTACTTGAGCGATTATCTGCTCGCGGCACGCTACGCAGAAGCGGACGTTCTGACGAAAGAGGATTACTATACGTATGACGGTCAGCTCGTCAAACAGGACCATGACGAATCGTATCGTTATGTGTTTGATGCGACACCGTCCCGCTCGATCGTGCAGCCGTCGGCACTCCGTTTCTATACGGTGGAGGAGGCACTCCACATCTTTGAAGCGGATGAGAGCTTGAACGAGCTTGCTCGTTCTGGCAAACGCATCTTCAGTGTCGACCCGTATCAATATGTGAAAGCCGGTGCCGCCATGGATGAAGCGGACCTTCAGGAGGTAACATTATGACGAAGCAACCGCTCCGAATCCTCGTATACGGGGACGTCAATTTGAACTTGATCGACGGATCGGCCATCTGGCTCACGTCGGTCGTGCATATGTTGAACCAGGACCCGAACATCGAGGTCGACGTGCTCTTGAAGCGCTCGATTGTGAAACCGGAAGTGACGGCATCGATCAAACAGCTCGACCGCGTCAATTTCATCGACGTCTTCACGGAAGACTCGACGAAGAAAGACGAGCCGTACTATGAGAAGAAGGTGCTCCAGCCGGAAGAGGCGGCCCAACTCATCCACGAGCTCGTCGAGACGAAACAGTATGACATGACGTTCATCCGTGGGTTCCAGCTCGCTTATGCGCTCTCCGATTATGAACATACGATGAAAAAGACGTGGACTTATCTCACAGATTTCACGCATGATTCATCGGCCGCGTCACAGGAGGAGTTGGCACGTTTGAAGAAGATTGCGGACCGTTCGGCTCGCATGCTCTGTCAGACGGCGGAGATGAAGGCGTACTTCGAGACGTTTTTACAGACGCCGAAGCCGTTCCTCATCTTGAATCCGATGATCCCGAATATGCGTGAGGCGACGCCGACGTTCAAACGTCAGGCGAAACGTCTCGTCTATACAGGAAAATTCGCGCCACTCTGGTACTCGGCTGAAATTCTCGACGCACTCGAGAAAGTACGAGTCCAGATGCCGGACGTCGAATTGAAAGTGGCAGGAGACAAGTTCAACCAAGACCCGAACAACCCAAACTTCCGTAAAGAAGTGACGCATCGCCTTCAAACGGACGAAGGGGTCCACTGGTTGAAAGGTATCCCGCGTGCGGACGTCGAGACGCTCATCGAAGAGAGTGACATCGGCATCTCGTGGCGTCACCCGGACCTTGACGACAGCCTCGAGTTGTCGACGAAGCTCCTCGAATATGGGGCGCTCGGGAAGCCGGTCCTCCTTAACCGCAACAAGATGCACGAGATGTTGCTCGGGTCGAGCTACCCGCTCTTCGTCAATTCGGAAGACGAATTTATCGAAAAGGTTGAACTCGCCTTCACGCATCCAGCCATCTATAAGGATGCGGCGGAACGGCTCTACAACATGGCGAAGAATTATACGTTCGCCAGCACGTTCGAACGTCTCCGTGACGCGATTTGGGAGATGCAGAAGACGACGATCCTCTTCGCCGGTCATGACTTGAAGTTCATCCGCATGTTCATGGAACGTTTCGAGGCCGACCCGAGCTACCGGGTCCTCGTCGACCAGTGGGACGGACACAAGATTCATGATGTGAATCACAGCAAGGCATGTCTCGCACAAGCAGACGTCATTTTCTGTGAATGGGGCCTCGGCAACGCCGTCTGGTACTCGCAACATAAGTTGCCGCATCAGCGCCTCATCGTCCGAATTCATCGTCAGGAGAAAGAAACACCATTTCCACGGGAATATGCGCTCGACAACATCGACCGCATCATCCTCGTCTCACCGTATATGTTAGAAGAGATGCATCGTCTGTTCGGAATCCCGCGTCACCAGATGACGGTCATCTACAACGCCGTCGACGCAGACAAGCTCGACAAACCGAAACAGGCAGACGATTTGACGTTCCGTCTCGGTATGATCGGCATGAACCCGAAACTGAAGCGTCCAGATCTCGCGCTCGATGTCCTCGAAGAGCTGCTGAAGACGGACAAACGGTACCAGCTCCACTTCAAAGGGCACCATCCAAAAGACGTCTATTGGATTGGGAAGCGCGAAGAGGAGAGCGCGTACTACGAGGCGCTACTGAAACGAATCGAGGAGTCAGAACTTCGCGACCACGTCCACTTCGATGGTCACGGCAATGACGTCGACACGTGGCTCCAATCGATCGGATTCGTCTTCTCGACAAGTGACTTGGAAAGTTTCCATCTCGCACCGGCCGAAGCGATGGCAGCAGGATCATACCCGCTCATCCGCCACTGGACGGGCGCGGAAACGATTTACCCAGACGAACTACTCGTCACGGATACGTCGAAATTTGTCGATACGATCCTCTCTTATAAAGAAGATACCGAGAAGCTGAAGACGGACGCAAAAGCCTATCAGGCGTATGCCCGTAAACATTTCGCGCTCGATCGTCTCTATCGAGAGATGGAACAAATCATTTCAGGCAAAACACACGAACAATTTGCGACGACATTGTCATGAAAATGTAATTGCACCAAAGAATTGTTCAAGAGTATAATGAGTATTGTTTTATTATTGAATGTGAAATAAAATGATGGACAATGCGCTATTTAAAAAGCGCGTCAAAACATTTGGAGGTTACCACACAATGAAAGTATGTACAGTAGGTCTTGGATATATCGGATTACCGACATCGGCTGTCTTTGCGAACTATGGCGTCGACGTCGTCGGAGTCGATATCTCACAACATGTTGTTGATAAATTGAACCGTGGAGAAATCCACATTGAAGAGCCAGGTCTCGGCGAAATGGTCGCAGACGTCGTGGCAAAAGGGAAGTTCCGTGCATCACTCTCTCCAGAGAAAGCAGATGCCTTCATCATCGCGGTCCCAACACCGAACAACGACGACGAGCACAAATCATGTGACTTGACGTACGTCTTGGATGCGACACGCAAAGTGTTGCCATTCGTTGAAAAAGGCAACGTCATCATCGTTGAGTCGACAATCGCACCACGTACGATGGACGACTTCGTCAAACCACTCGTCGAAGAAGCTGGATTCACTGTCGGTGAAGACATCTATCTCGTACACTGCCCAGAGCGCGTATTGCCTGGACAAATCCTTCATGAGCTCGTGCACAACAACCGCATCGTCGGTGGGATCACGACAGAATGTGCAGAAGCAGGCGCACGCGTCTACGGTACATTCGTTGAAGGTGAAATCGTGAAAACGGATGCGAAGACGGCAGAAATGTCGAAACTCATGGAAAACACGTTCCGTGATGTTAACATCGCACTCGCGAACGAACTTGCAAAAGTATGTAACGACTTAGACATCAACGTTCTTGACGTCATCGAGATGGCGAACAAGCACCCACGTGTCAACTTGCATAGCCCAGGACCAGGTGTCGGTGGACACTGTCTCGCGGTCGACCCGTACTTCATCGTCGCGAAATCACCTGACCTCGCGAAAATCATCAACTTGTCACGTGAGACGAACGTCTCGATGCCACACTACGTTGCAGACAACGTTCAGAAGTTGACTGCTGGAATCGAAGACGCAAAAGTCGCTGTCTTTGGTGTGACATACAAAGGAAACGTCGACGACATGCGTGAAAGCCCAGCGGTTGAAATCGCTGAAATCTTGCTTGACCGTGGTGTGAACATCTCTGTTCACGATTCACACGTTGAAAAATCAACATCAAGCCGTTTCGAGCTCGTTTCAAAAGAAGAAGCACTCAAAGACGCAGACCTCGTCCTCGTATTGGTTGACCACAATGAGTTCAAAGTCCTCGACTTTGCAGAGCTCAAGTCATCAATGCGTCGTCCGATGATCTTCGACACACGCAACATCGTGAAACCAGAAGGTGAAGACGTAGCGGTCGTCAACTACGGCAACCTCTACAAATATACAAAGGAAACGAATCTCGTTCTTTGATTCAGGTGAATGAACATGTTTAAATCCGCGAAAGCTATTCTTTCAGAGCTAAAGTCGAGCTTGTACTTGATTTTCCGTCTCGCCACGTATGAGACGCGAAGCAACAACTCGATGCAGTACCTCGGATTTTTATGGGAGTTCGTGACACCGTTATTGCAGATTGGAGTTTACTGGTTCGTATTTGGATTTGGTATTCGAAGCGGCAGGCCGATTGATGGCGTGCCGTTTCTGCCATGGTTGGTCGCAGGGATTGTCGTCTGGTTCTTTATTGCCTCGGCGATCACCTCGACGGCCCGGTCCGTCTATTCGAAAATCGGCATGGTCTCCAAAATGAGCTTCCCAATCTCGACGATTCCGGCATACGTCTTGCTCGCACTCTTCTATCGCCACGTGGCGTTAGTCGGTGTCTCGTTCATCTTGATGTGGGCATTCGGATTCCCGATGGGGCTACATTCGCTCTGGTTTATCTACTTGGCGTTCAGTGCGCTTGCACTACTGTACTCGCTCGCCTTGATTACGTCCGCGCTCACGACAATCGTGCGCGATCTTCAAAACCTTCTTCAGTCGATGATGCGGATGTTGATGTATTTGACACCGATTTTTTGGGTGCCGCCGGCGAAGCTCGCGAATATCCTACAAATCAATCCGCTCTATTATTTAGTCGAAGGATATCGGTCGATGTTCCTCGGAACCGACTGGTTGGCGACTAACTGGGCTTACGGTCTCTATTACTGGGCCATCGTCTTCGTTCTCTTCTTCGTCGGGTCGATGATTCATTTGCGTTTCCGTCGACACTTCATCGATTACATTTGAGGAGGACCTTATGTACCAGGTTAAATTTGAAAACGTATCGAAACGATATACGCTTTATAACAAGCAATCTGATAAGCTGAAAGAGATCTTCTTCAGTAAAGCAGGGGGCAAACAGTTTTACGCACTTCGCAATGTCACGTTTGAAGTTCCACCCGGGGAAGTGGTCGGGATTATCGGCATTAACGGGTCAGGGAAGTCGACGATGTCGAACTTGTTGGCTGACGTCATGCCGCCGACTCACGGAAAAATCGAACTTCACGGAAAGACGGCGTTGATTGCGATCTCTTCTGGTTTGAACGGCAACTTGACTGGGCTCGAGAACATCGAGCTCAAAGGGTTGATGCTCGGGATGACGAAACAGGAGATTATCGATTTGACACCGGCCATCATTGAGTTCGCCGATATCGGTGACTTTATCAATCAGCCGGTCAAGACGTACTCGAGCGGGATGAAGTCCCGTCTCGGATTCGCCATCTCGATCAACGTCGACCCGGACATTCTCGTCATCGATGAGGCGCTCTCGGTCGGGGACCAAACGTTCACCGACAAGTGTCTCGCCAAGATGAACGAGTTCAAAGATCGTGGGAAGACGATTTTCTTCATCAGTCACTCGGTCTCACAAGTTCGCCAATTCTGTACGCTCGGCCTTTGGCTCGAGTTCGGAGAAGTGCGCGAATATGGACCAGTCGATGAAGTCGTTCGGGAGTACAACAAGTTTTTGAAATGGTTCCGCAACTTGTCTAAAGAGCAACAAGACTCGTTTAAAGCCGACAAGCTCAAACGTCGTACGACGGTCGTCGATGCGACAGAGCTCGGAGAGACATACATCTTACCGCCTTTGACAGAAGAACAACTACAAACACGCCATTCGTCGGTCGCTGTATCGAACGAAGCGTGAGCAATTGGGAGGAGGAAGCACGGCGAAGTCAGACCGTGCGAAACGACCTATGAAAAAAGTCATGACCGTCTTTGGGACGCGACCAGAAGCCATCAAAATGGCACCACTCGTACTTGAGTTGAAAAAACGTGAAGGGGTAGAACCGATTGTCGTCGTGACAGCGCAGCACCGTCAAATGCTTGACCAAGTGCTCGAGTTGTTCGAAATCAAACCGGACTATGACCTCGACATCATGAAGGACAAGCAGACGCTTTACGATGTCACATCACGCGTATTGAAAGGGATGGGCGAGGTCATCGCTGAAACGAAGCCAGACATCGTGTTGGTCCACGGGGACACAACGACGACATTCGCGGCATCACTCGCAGCCTTCTACAACCAAGTCGCAGTCGGTCACGTTGAGGCTGGCCTGCGCACACACAATAAATATTCACCATTCCCGGAAGAGATGAACCGCCAATTGACGGGTGTCATGGCTGACCTTCATTTCGCACCGACGGAAACGTCGCGTGACAACCTCCTTCGTGAAGGCAAGAACGAAGAGATGATCTTCGTCACAGGGAACACGGCAATCGACGCACTCAAAACGACAGTCCGTGACGACTATGCGAGCGAATTGCTCGACAGCATCCGTTCACAAGGTCGTCGTCTCGTCATGTTGACGGCACACCGTCGTGAGAACTTGGGTGAGCCGATGCGTAACATGTTCCGTGCGGTCCGTCGCTTGATCGAGAAGTATGATGACATTGAAGTCGTATATCCGGTCCACATGAACCCGGTCGTTCGTGAACTCGCTAACGAGATTCTTCACGATGTCGAACGCGTCCACTTGATCGAACCGCTCGACGTCTTCGACTTCCATAACTATGCGGCGACGTCGCACTTGATCTTAACGGATTCAGGTGGCGTACAAGAAGAAGCACCATCTCTCGGTGTACCTGTCCTCGTCCTTCGTGACACGACAGAACGTCCAGAAGGTGTAGCTGCAGGAACACTCAAACTCGCAGGGATTGAAGAAGAGAACATCTTCTCACTCGCGGATGAGCTCTTGTCTGACGAAACGGCATACAAAGCGATGTCACAAGCATCGAACCCGTACGGTGATGGTGAGGCGTCACGTCGAATCGTCGATGCCATCCTTGCCAACTAAATGAAAACGAATAGAGTTGTTTTGTGCCCGGCACAGCAACTCTTTTCTGTATCATTATCCTAATGATTCGGAGGTGCTTGCATGTCAACGAAGCGAATTCGTCCGGCGATTTACCATTACTATCCGCGTGGACCACATAAAAATCATATGTCGATGCGCGAAGAGGAATACAAGACAGAGGTCACTTTTTTACCTCAATCGCTAAAGGACTCGATTTATGTTCAACTATTTGACTTGAAATTTGAAATTCCCCCATCGAAAATCTTTTTGGCTGATGCCAAGATGGATGAAGGGGAAGAGATGGAAGTCAACACATCCGTTTATGTCGAAGGCGACCGCGCCATCCGACTAGAATTGTACGTCATGCAGTATTCAGATGAAGAACGTTTATCGAATAAGCGTTTCATGCTCACATTGAACCCAGGGGTGAACCCCGTTGTAGAAGTCGTCAAACAGATGGAAGATGCCAAGTATTTCAAGATGTCCTACAAATACATCGTAGAAACGCTTGAACCGACCACTGTACGATTTGATGATCTCTATGTGACGTTCCGCTAAGCGGAGCAAGTCTTAAGGGAGAAAGGGACCATACGGTATGTTATTTAGTTCCACGGTATTCTTATTTTATTTCTTACCGGTCGTGCTGCTGCTGTATTTCGTGTCACCACGCTGGTTAAAAAATACGATTTTACTCGTCTCAAGTTTATTTTTCTATGCATGGGGTGAACCACGGTTCGTCTTAATCATGCTCGCATCGATCGTCATGAACTATGTGTTCGGCTTTATGGTCGACAAGTATCGTGATGATGCAAAGAAAATCAAATGGACGATGGTGCTCATGCTTCTCGGGAACCTCGGGATGCTTGGGGTCTTCAAGTACGCGAGTTTCTTCGTTGAGAACGTCAACTCGGTATTTGGCTTCTCGCTGAACGACCCGGATATTCCTCTTCCGCTCGGG
This sequence comes from Exiguobacterium sp. KJ 601, assembly GCF_027161185.1. Lineage (GTDB taxonomy): Bacteria > Bacillota > Bacilli > Exiguobacteriales > Exiguobacteriaceae > Exiguobacterium > Exiguobacterium profundum. The sequence goes on from NZ_JADHZG010000001.1 coordinate 477,541, forward strand.
ATTTCATTCTTTACATTCCAAGCGATGAGTTATGTCATCGATGTGTATCGAAACGATGGGCGTCTACAGAAGAACTTGTTTGACTTGGCACTTTACGTATCGTTCTTCCCACAATTGATTGCCGGACCGATTGTCCGTTATCAAACGGTCGCAGATGAAATCGTGGACCGCCGTGAGACAGTCGATGACTTCGTCTCTGGGATTCAACGATTCGTCATTGGTCTAGGGAAGAAAATGATTTTAGCGAACAGTTGTGGATACGTCGCGGATCAGGTATTCAGTCAATCGGCCGGGGATTTGTCGACGACACTCGCCTGGATCGGTGTCATCGCTTACTCGCTACAGATTTACTTTGATTTCTCAGGTTATTCGGATATGGCGATCGGTCTCGGTCGGATGTTTGGGTTCCATTTCCTTGAGAACTTCAATTATCCGTATATTTCAAAATCAGTGTCTGAGTTTTGGCGTCGCTGGCACATCTCACTTGGGAGCTGGTTCCGAGATTATGTGTACATCCCACTCGGCGGGAATCGACAAGGCCCATGGAAGACATATCGTAACTTGACCATCGTTTGGTTATTGACCGGGGTATGGCACGGTGCGAGTTGGACATTCATCGCATGGGGATTATACTATGGGATTTTCATCATGCTCGAACGGGCATTTCTTGGGAAATGGCTTGCCGCATGGCCGGCATGGCTCGCCCACGCGTTCACGCTCTTCATCGTCGTCATCGGTTGGGTATTCTTCCGTGCCGATAACTTCACGTACGCAACAGAGTATCTGCAAGTGATGTTCGGATTACACGGAGGTGAAGTATTCGATCAAACGGCATATTACTACATTGTTCAGTACGGTGTCGTGCTTGTCATCTCGATGATTGCTGCTACACCGCTTCCGAAAATGCTAGTCGCCCGCTTCTTGCGTCATGAAGTGAGTACGGATCGTCCTGTGCTTGCTGCAAGCGCTGGTCTTGCACGAGCGGCGTATATCATGCTCATTTTCGGTATCTCGATTTCATATGTCGTATCGAGTACATTTAACCCATTCATTTATTTCCGGTTCTAAGGAGGGCTGACAATGGAACAACAAACCAAAAGCGAACAAGTCCGTTCGAAAAGGCGGCGCCTCTCTTGGGTGGTCAACAGTATCCTATTGATCGGCTTCCTTGGCACCATCTTTTATGGACTCGCCGTTTACGCCTTTGGCACCGAACAAGCACGTTCGGATAGTGAGGGACGGATGCTAGCACAGCGCCCGGATCCATCTGTCGAGACGATTCTGGATGGAACATATATGGAAGAGTTCGAGGCATCAGCAAACGATCAGGTGTTTGAGCGTTACATGTGGATTGAGACACAAGCTTGGGTGCAACGTAACGTTCTGCAACAACAGATGAACAACGGTGTCATCAGTATCGATGAGTTCTTGTATGCACCAGATCCTGTGGCGAGCGACTATTCGTCACTTGGGGTCTTCTTTAAAGAATTTCAAAAAGAGATGAGCGAAGCTGACATTCCATCTTACTTCGCCTCGGCCCCTAGTAAACCGGTTTATGCGACAAGACAAGGAATCTTCCCAGATTACATCGAGTCGGCAGATGCAGAAAACCGAGGACAGCTTCATGCACGTCTTGAAGAGAATGAGATTTCGCTCATCGACTTAGAAGAAACGCTTGGCGATCAGCCAGGAAAAGATATTTACTTTAAGACGGATCACCACTGGCGTCCGGAAGGGGCATTCATGGCTTATGAACAAATCATGGAACGCTTAAGCGAGCAGTTCCCTGATGCTCCTGCCTTATCGATGGAGGATATGGAAATCAAATCGGTAGACGGTCCGTTTTATGGATCTCATGCCCGTGAAATTTCGATGCCTTACGTCGAGTCACCTGATCAATTTACGTACCTTGAACCGAAAGACGGATTTACTACGACAGTCTGTCGAAATGGCGACGACTGTGGTCATTCGGTCCTAGATACGGATGTCTTGAAGAACTCGACGAAATTCACGAACTACTACAACTTGTTCATGGGTGATAACTATGCCCAATCGAAAATCACACAAAACAATCCGAAAAATGATTATCACTTGCTCGTCTTAAAAGATTCGTATGCGAACCCGATGCTTGGCTATCTTGGAGAGTCATTCGGAACGGTGTCAGCGCTTGATGTCCGTTACTTCGACGACTATGATGTCAGCATTGCGGATTACGCAAAAGAAAATGAGGTAGATGCGGTGCTGTTCGTTCACAACGATCGCATCCGTGGTCTTGGTTCGATGTATCAAGAAGGCTTGTAACCCTAATCAATCGATTACGGAGAAAAGGTAGGTGCTCATCATGAACATATTACTACCGGTGTTTTTTCACTCCGCAATGGGAGGATTACACCTCCATATCTTATCTTCTTTGAAAGTGTTTCTACGAGAGGGGCATGAGGTGACCGTTGTCTGTAAACCTGGTCCCTTTGCCGATGAAGTAAGGAAAATCGGCGGGCAAGTCGTCGAGACGGACTATTCGAGTGAGGACGTGCAATGTGTCATCGATCAAATCCGATCACAGCCGTTCGATGTCGTGTATGCGCATCCGTTCGACGCGCGTCAATTTGGTCTCGCGGTGGCGGAGGCGAACGCAATCCCGTTCGTCCTCGTCATCCACGGGATGTATTATGATGAGATTGAGCAGTATCATCCGAGCGTCTCGCGAGTGATTGCGGTATCGGAACGGATTGCTACTCACCTGACTGAGCACTGTCCAGAAATCGAATCAAAACTTACGGTTATCCCTAATGGGGTCGATGCGACTTTTGTTCCGTCGGAGGAAACATCTCCATCAGAACGTATCGTAGGCTTATTCACGTCTCGCCTGGATGCGGACAAACTGTTTATACTAGACGTCTTCTTAGATGCACTAGAAGACGAGACGGTACGGTCTTTACCGATTGACTGGTTGATTATCGGTGACGGAACACAGCGAGATAAATACGCCGAGCGTTATGAAGCTGCACTGGCAGGGACAGGACAGAACATCGAATGGCTTGGTTGGCTAGAACAAAGCCAACTCCCTGAAGCGATGCGGCGTGCCGATTTTGTCATCGGTCCCGGACGGTCTGCGCTGGAAGGGATGGCGCTCGGTAAACCGACCATCGCTGTCGGGAGCAAAAGCTATCAAGGCTTGGTCACTCCTTCGACGTGGCAAGATATCGCGAGTACGAACTTCGGAGGCATCGGGAATAAGTATGAAGGGTATTCACCAGGACAAATCGGTGAGGCGATTCTCGAGTTGATGGATGAGACGAAGCGACGGGACCTTGCGAGCTTCTCGGCTACACTCGTCGATCAACATTTTCGAGACGAACAATCGCAACAACGCCTACTCGAGGTGCTTGAACAGGTGATAGAAGAAGGTGCTCGAGAAATCGATTTGGTCGAGCGCTATCCTCATATTCGTTATGATCAACTTCATGCTCGTCGTTCGAACCGAATCTGTACATGGAAATTGACAGATCGGGAACAACGACTTGAAGAGACACGCGATGAGTTAGTGACGACCAAACGACAGCTCGACCAACTGCTTATGATGAATGAGGAACAGTCTTTGGAAATCGAGAAGTTGCGAATGGAACTTCAGCGATTATCTGATGAAATGGAATAGCGACTTATGGAAAGAGAACTTCGAATCAGAAGTTCTCTTTTTGAATATAGCGAACTTATTCATTGTTTATGTGATAAATGTCACCAAAAGTCTTCTGACACCATAATAGTAAAAATAAGTATTTTTTATGTTACTTTTGTATTATTTATATTACAAAATTTACATATTCATTTCGTTTTCGGGGTAAAAATGATTAACACCTTAGAGGCACGCACATCATGTATACCTGTCGCCTTGTAGTTAGTAAAGGAGGATGCATGAATGAAAAAAGTCGTTGCTCTTTTTTTGTGTTTTTTCTTACTTGTCGGATTTACCATTGTACCGGGGTCGAAGGTTGAGGCAAGTTCATCTGTGACTCATGTCTACTCACCAAAATCGTATACACACTATGGAGGAGTTACGTATGCGGTTAAGAAATTTACTTATCCAAAGAGTGTGAAAGTCAAATTATCTAACGGGCGGTACGCTTATCGTTCAGTGAAATGGTCGAAAGTCAGTTTTCAAAAAGAGTACTTGAATCGAACTCAACGAATCGTTGGAAGCGTTCAGGGCACGAACAAGAAAGCGACCTGGTATGTGAGAGTGAAGAACTATCCGATCAAGGTTTCAACGCCAATCATTCGTGCGGTCGGAAAAGGTCAAAAGGCGAATTTGCCGACCAAATTAACTGCTTATTTTGCAAATGGTCAGCGTTCGACTTATCCATTGGAGTGGGGCCCAGCATACACAAGTAAGCTAGGAACAAGAATGGTCAGCTATAAAGCTCGTGGATTAAACTTATACTTCAGTGGAAAAGCGAAGCTTGTGGTGCGAGATGTTCAATTGACCCAACCCGTTTTTTCCATTTTGACGAACAATGAACAGATTCAGGCCGTAGGTAAAATTCATTATCCGGCTCGAGGCGTACGTCACTACTTGATTGCTGAAAACAGAGAAACCAAAGTACAGTATAAAAAGTTGATTTATCCTGAACAAGATGGATCTTACAAAGTGGCATCTCTACCGCTCAAACCTGCGTCCTATAATATGTATGTCCAGTCGGGCGTCAAGCGGACATCACCGGTGGTCGTTTCATTAAAAGGCGGACAGGTTCCGGGTGATTCGGAATCGGATATTCGCAATCTATTAAAAGGTCTATTATTGAATATCCAAGTGGCGAATCCGTTGTTGAATGACATCGTCTTCCCGCAAATTGACGGTGTGACATTCTCGATTGATTCAAACAAGTCGGCTTTGTCGAGTGCTGGTAAAGTGACGCGCGGAACGAATGATGAACTTGTGACGTTCACGATTCAAGCGAAACGTGGGGACATCACGGAATCAATCACCTACAATAACATTTTGATTCCGAAGCGCTCCCAGACGGACGAAGAAGAGCTCGACCTCTGGCTCAACAGCATTCAAATCGATAACCCGCTCACGAAGAACATCGAATTGCCGTCCTATCCGGGTGTCGTCTTCTCGATTGAATCGAGCAATCCATCAGTCGTCTCCACTTCTGGTGTCGTTACGAGAGGAAATCAAGACGTGTATGTCAATTTGACCGTACGGGCAACGAAGGGAGCGGTGACGCGTACGAAGTCCTTCCCGAATATCCTCGTACCGAAAAAAGATTCATCGGCGGACAGTATCATTGATGATTACTTGAATCGACTGGTCATCTCAAGCCCAGTGACTTCGAATATCACACTCCCACCTCTTACTGGGGCGATGGTGACCTTGACGTCTTCGAATCAGGCGGTTATTACAAACAGTGGGATTGTCACCCGAGGTACGACGGACCAATCCATTTCGCTCGTCGTCACAGTGACAAAAGATGGGGTCACGAAAACGAAAATTTTTCTCGGTTTACTTGTACCGAAGAAAGAAGGCGGGGCTGAAGGGGAAGTAGATGACTACTTGGCAGCACTGTCGATTACAAGTCCACTCACATCGAACATTGTCCTACCGCCATTCACTGGTGGTACAACGACGCTGTCCTCATCGAATCCAGCGGTCGTCTCGAACAGTGGGGTTGTCACACGTGGCACGACGAATCAAACGGTGTCGATTACGGTCAATGCGACGAAGGACGGTGTGACGAAATCACGTACCTTCACGAATTTGCTTGTACCAAAAGATGATGCGTTGTTGACAGCCGAGCTCGACGCGGCTTTAAATGCCATCAACCTTGGTAATCTCATTAACCTGTCGACCAACATCTCACTTCCGTCCGCATCAAACGGAATCAATGTCAGTTGGTCCTCGAATCAACCGGGTGTCATCTCGAACACCGGGGTGATTCAACAAGATCCGACCGATGCGAAATCGTTCATCCTGACGGCTTCGGTCACAAAGAACGGATTGACTCGGACGAAGACGTTTAGTGGGTCGGTTGCAGCGAATGTTCAGTTGGTATTAGCAGACGATGTGACGAAAGTTAAGTCGTCATTCGGGACGCTGTATCCGGTATTTGATTTGTCGTTACCAACGAGCTTGAATGGTACTCCGCTCACATGGACCTCAAGTAACCCGGCGCTGATGACGAGTACGGGGGACGTTCGGGAAAATGATGTGGTCACGCCATTTACCTTGACCGTCAGCATTGCTAGTACAAATCAAATCATCAATATGTCCACACAAGATGTCGATACGGGGTTACTCGGTGGGTTGCTCGATTCGCTTGGCACCCTTTTGAATCCAGTTGTGAGCGCATTGACGGGTAATGCGCAAACAGCCACTCTGCCAACGCAGTATGGAGGTTTACTTGGAATCGGGGCGAAGAGCATCACGAATTGGGAGAGTTCACACCCGAATCTCGTGACGATTCAAGGATCCAATGTTACCATCCAACGAGATGACCAAGAGCATATCGTTGTCTTGCGAGCGAAATATGAAGGAATCGATCAACCGATTCCATTTATCGTCAAATTATCGAAACGATAACAAAGAACGGAGTCGCATGATGCGACTCCGTTCTTTTAGTCAATGTGTTGTGAAGCGAGCGGGTCCAATCGAAGAGACGAGACGTGTCGCTGCACGTAAGCAATCCAGCTGTCTCGTATACACACGGCTCACATCAGAAAATGCAGAGGGAAGATGGTCTGAGTCGAGGGGACCTTGTCGCATATAAGGAGATTCCCCGGCGCCAAGCGGTGTCGGATGAATCACAAACTTATAGTGAGATGGGTCGAGCTCGACGACTTCGATTTCTGCAAACAATTGTGCATCACGTGTATACAAGAAGCGGGTGGATAACCATTTATCTGAATCTGTCATGGGTCACCAGTCCTCCCTCAAAAAGTCTTATCTCCTTTATATTAAAACATTTTATGGTTATTTGGTAATTTTATTTCATATATATCCCAAAACACTGACTATAATTTGTAAAAAGAATGGATTCGTGCAATCTTTCTCTTGATTAAGTATGGTTAAAAGAGAATGGACGAATATGAGGTGACAATATGAGAAAGAACGCGACTGGTACATACCGGTTCGTCATCATCCTTGGGGCGAAAGTGAATGGGACTCGACCGTCCCGCGCGCTCCAACATCGAATTGACGTAGCGGCCGCCTATGCGAAGGCACATCCTCATGTCGAACTGATCGCAACAGGTGGACAGGGACCAGATGAAGGGATGGCGGAGGCGCGTGTCATTGAACGAGAACTGATGGCGCAAGGAATCGATGCAACACGGATTCATGCGGAAGCGACATCGACGTCGACAATCGAGAACTTTGAGCATAGCCGCTCAATTTGGGACGGAGCATCCGGTGTGACGATCGTGACAAATGATTTTCATGTGCCGCGCGCTCGTCTGATTGCGAGACTGTACTTTCAGCTCGAGAGTGATGCTTTGTATGCACCGACCCCACCGCTTGCGAAAGTGCGATATATGATCCGTGAAATGTTGGCGTACGTGAAGTTGTTGGGACGTTACATATTTAATCGAACATGGAAGAGGAAAGAGTAGATAATTCTACTCTTTTTCATTTACTTTTATTGTAAATAAATAACGGTATACTTATATAAAATATGGTAAGATAACTCGTATTATGCTATAGAGAGGTGAATTATGAACTGTCCAAATTGTTCAAAAGAACTGAGTACCACGCAACAGTTCTGCCCAAATTGCGGCACGAAGGTGGAAACAATGGCTTCAATGGAAGAAATGAAACCGACACCACCCGTTGAAACGAAGATCCCATCTTCTAAAAAACGAGTCGGAAAAGGCTTATTGATTACGGCATTATCTTTATTATTGATTGCAGGTGCGACATATTTTGGATTTTATCAATTCATGTATACCCCTGAAAAACAAATCGAACAGATTCGCAAAGCTATCACGAGTGAGGATGCCAAGGCACTCGCCCCGTTATTGCGACTGAAAGAAACAGACGTGGCAGAGGCACAGGCAACGGCCTTATTGACAGGACTGAGCCAAGCGGAATTGATGGAATCGACAGTGGACTATTTAGACCGTGCTAGTCGTTCCATCGGAGCATCGAATGAGGGACTTCCGCTTCGTTTACGGGAGATCGGCAAATCGTACGGTGTATTCAAGCGATATGGTCTTGAGTTGATTCCTCAGACGATGTATGTGTCGAGTAATTTTGATGCCATCACAGTGTCTTTGCCTGACCCATATGGGAAAGAAAAACTGGCTTCTGAAGGAGATCAAGTCGTCATTCGGGATGCGTTCCCCGGTATGGTCGAAGTCGCTGTGAAATACGATGGTCAATATGGACAAGATCAAGCGGTCAAAACGTTCAATAGTCTGGAGTCGTCCAATTCAGATGAACCGTTCATGGTCGCGTTCAAAGGATTGAGTGTCGAGCTAGATCAAACCTACGAAGACGCTCCGTTGATTGTGAATGGGGAAGACTCAGGCAAAACGATTGGAGAATGGAAGACATACGGACCCGTTCCGAAACAAGGCGTAACGTTGAGTACTTATATTGACATGCCATGGGGGACGGTAGAATCCAAACAGATTCTCGCTAAACCGGGTAGTAAGCCGGTCAAGTTTGACCCGCAAGTGGATGCTGACACAATTGGGTTCACAGAGGACATCATCACGCGTCACGCCGAAGAATGGGTGAACTTCATGTATTACGAGGACTTGAGTGCATTGACGGTTGTCACGGATGAGGCTTACTTGGCCAAACAACAAAAAACTTATGACATCATGCAATCAGAAAACCAGGAATGGTATGGCTCGTTCGATGGGGTAGAAGTGATTAACCAAAAAACGAAACTTACGACATGGAATAAAAAGATGGCGATTGAGACGGAAGCGGTCATTGGTATTAACAGTCAATTTATGACGGATGGCGAAGAAGACGCGCCTCAACGTTTAGTGAAATCAAGGTTTCGCTATGTCATCGCCGAACCATATGATGATGGAACGTATCATATCGTAGAAGCGACATATTTAGAATAGGAGAGATGAACATGACAATGTGGCAACAGCAGTCTGCGCTATTAGATACAGTGGAGAGTATCAAGGACTTACAGGCTCGAATGGAAAAATCAAAAAAGGCTCGGGGGCAATTGCTTCTTGAACTCGGACAACAGCAGTATCGTCAATTGATGCAGCAAGGACGTTCGGAAGAAGTGGCGAAGATTATGGAACAGGATGTCCTCATCTATGAGGCGAGCCGGCGCATCCGAGATATGCAAGAAGCGCTCAAATCACATCGCTGTACATCGTGTGACGCATCGCTCGATAAGGATGCAAAATTCTGTGGTTCATGTGGTACACCGGTCCCGCAACCAGACGTCCGTCCGAAACAAGCATGCAATTCTTGTGGTTCCCCACAACCGCTTGATGCCTCGTATTGTGCATGCTGTGGAGGGAAGATGGAGGTGACTGCATGAGATATTGTCACCAATGTGGTCATGCAAATGAGGACCACAATCAATATTGTGAACGGGACGGTGTCCAACTAGAAGGGACAGATACGTCGTATCGTTTTGACGTATCGACCGGTCAATTTTGTACGAGTTGTGGCAATGCTAGGGCAGCGCATGAATTATATTGTCATGCTTGCGGCCAAACGGCACTCGAACCGTCGACAAGTGTCAATCGGATGGAAGAGTCACTTCGTACGGTCGCCGCGACCGGGACACAAGTGATGTCACAATTGAGACGAGTGGCCGGAAAACGAGACGGCGCAATGAAGTTGTCCTTTTCAACTGAATCGCTCCGGTCATTACGTATCAATCAGACAGACGTGATACGCGGATCAATGCTCGGTCTTGGATTTTTATTTGTTCTCCTGTTGATTGCAGGAAGTCTAGTCGCGATGCTACCGGCGGAGGCCATTCCGTCACTTGCCGATGAACTCGAAATTAACATTTCGTCGTTTAATGCAACGATGTTCCTCGCTTTTCTCATCGGTGCGAAAGTGTACTGGTCCGTCACGACAGAACAGGTGAATCAGTTTATCGCGAGTCTCGGTGCAGGGATTGGAGATTTCTTGCGAATCGAAGGGGCTGTGGATGCTCAATTTGGAAACTACTTTATGATGTATGGTGGAATATTCTTGATGATTGCCGTTGTGTATGTCTTGATTCGACAGACATCGACGTTGAGCGATGTGTTCAGTCGTATGGCGGGATTCATGGTGACGGTTCTCGTCGGGTATGGATTGATTTACGCCTTCGCTTTTCATCCACCACTCTTTGAAGTCGCATGGATCAAAACCATTGCGGCGACAACCTTGATGGTCCTCTTTGCTCTCGGGTTGGCTTATTTGATTACGATGCCGTTCCAGGGAGAGTGGAAGATTGCGCAACAAGGCGTTCGTGCGTTATTGACCGTCACACTCGTATCGACGTTCGTCGGTATTGGTTACTTTGGTCTTCAACTCAGTAAAATCGATGAGGGAGAACGCCTCGAGTTTGTCGACAGCGAAGAAATGCTGTATTTGACTGGACAAGCGGCGAGTATGAATTGGCAGACTATCGGACATGGAGGAGAGCAAGCACTCTCACTTCAATCTCCATTAGGTTCTTATGAAATTGGCATGTCGTTGTTTGGGGAGACCGCCCCAGAAAAAATTGCGAATTCAATTGAAACAGTAAGCGAAGGATTTGGTGGGGTAGAGGATGTCTTGTGGCAATCATTCTCCGATACCGAAGGACCTGCCAATTCAATTGGCAAGCCTGTCGATATGATCACCGTCTCACCGATGATTTTTGGGACGTTGACCGAAATGTATGAGGCGGATCTCGCAAATGATGAAACGCGTTCTGAAGCGTTGTACAAGGACGGTGTCTTCTCCTGGTTGCTGATATTATTAGTCTTGAATGTCGTGATTTATGCTATGTTCGCTAAGGGGCATGTTCACTCATGGCAGGCAGGAATCTGGTTTGTGGCTCCGGCACTCCTTGCATTCATCGTCTGGCAGTGGTTCTTGAATAACGGCATGTTCGTTGAGTTGAACGGGGTTCGGATTTTAGGCGTTGCCACGGACGGAATGAGTATCGCAGGAACGTTCATTGCGCTCGTCTTGATCACGATGGGGGCGCTCCTTGGTTGGGGAATGAAAAAATTGAATATCAACTAAGCGAAACAAGCACGGACAGCCTCCTGTCCGTGCTTGTTTTCAATATTCTTCTTCCCGTGATAATTCATTGGAACCAAGGTTTTGCACAATCTTCATGTCGCCATCCTCATACCGGACTGCATACGTCGTTTCGAATGTCGCTCTCACACTAGAGTCGTCTTCTTTGATGATACGGTACTCTTCATTCGTGGTGACGGTCGCGGTTTCATCATCTTCAATCGAGTCACGATCTTCACCGTTCACTTGAATAGAGATGACTTCTGTGTATATGTGGTCTTCTTTGATGCCTTTGACGAAGAGCGTGTTGTTCAAGTAATCTAATGTCTGTGACTGGAACGTTGATCCCTCAGCAAGGAATGTTTCGACTTCGGATGTATCCGTTGAATAAGTCGCACTGGTGAAAGCGTCGATAAAAGAATACATAAACCGATCGATTTCGTCATAGGAAACTGGTTCATAGAACACACCCGTTTCTGCTTCGGTATCCGGGAGAGCGGCGTCCTCTTCGACTTCAGAAGCTTCTTCTGCTTCTTCTTCCTCCGTCGAAGCAGAGAACGATTGTTGTACATCTTTTGCTGTCGTCGTCTCTTTTGAGGCGAGTGGTTCGTTCCATTCCGACCATAACCATACCCCTAATCCGATCACGGCCACAAGGGCGAGCGGGACGGTCCACTTCCAAAGGGGAAGTCGGGTCGATGACGTTTCGATTTTCGTGCCACATTGCGAACAGTGGGATTGCCCTCGCTTCAGAGTCGCTCCGCATGCTGTGCATTTGTTCATAGTAATCACTCTTTCCATTTTTTAGTATTATTTTACCTCTTTCATAAGAGTTCTGAAATGAGGGATTATGTATTTGAGTCAATTAAAAACTAGGCTCTTGCACTCGCAAGAGCCTAGTTTGGTTGACAGCCGATTTCTTCGTTCAATACGTGGCCAAACGCTTCGGCGCCCTTAATATTTAAATGGACCCCGTCACTTTCGAAGTACGCTTCCTTTCCGATTGAGCGTTCATGCCAATCGATGAGGGACACGTTCTCATGAAGCTCACTGGCCCGAGCGAGTTTTTTATTGACCTCACTCTCCCATGGACGTGGGACACGTGTGTTGATCAAATAGATTTCATCTGCTCGTTCGAACTGCTTGAGCAACGTCTCGAGTTGCTCCATTTTGAAGGCACCGTTCGTTCCGAGATGGAGGAACACGACGTGACCTGGAGCATTATACGATTGGTACTGAGAGGCAACTGGAATCGCATCGCGAACTTGACGTCCGATTTGGGCGTCGATTTTCATATTCGGGAAAGCATCTGCCAAATATTCGTTCAATCCGAGCATGACCGAATCGCCAATCGCGAGAGCCGGTGGACATGTTCGTTCTTCTGGTTTTTCAGTTGGTGCTTTGTTTTCTTTTGTCGATTGATCTTCAGACGGGACTTCCTCTGTTTCCTTAGATTCCGATTCTTTCGGAACGTCCTTTGTCTCATCTTTTGGCATCGGTACTTTCACGACAGGAATTTCATCTTCGACCGGCTTCGACTCAGAGAACGCCAGAATGGTCAAATTCCCAACGAGAACGAGTGAGAGCGCGGTCGCACATGCCGTGGCGGCAAAGCGTGCGTTCGGGTGCGTCGGTGTTGAGACGAGCTGACGGAACGCTTGTTTGAATCCGTTTCGACGAATCGGTGTCTCGACGAAGCGATACGACAACTCGGCGATCAAAAGCGTCAACGCCACTTGCCCGACGGAAAGAAGTGGCGAGAACGTCCCGAGTCGATCGAGCGGTGTCGATAGAATGATGACCGGATAGTGCCACAAGTAAATCCCATACGTGCGTGTACCGATCACGCGAAGCCAAACGCTTCCAAACAGTCGTGACCAAATGGTCGCCGGATGGGCGACAGCGGCAATCAATAGGGCGGATAGGAAAGCGACGAGCAAGAAACCTCCGTAATAGAGGAATGTATCGTAGGCGTTGACGTTACTGATGATCCCAACGATGACGATGAGCGAAACGGCGCCGGTCCAGTTCAAAATGTGGCGTCCGATATGCGGGATCGTTTCTTTAAACGTGTCCGGACGCCAACCGAAGGCGAGGACGGCTCCCATGAGCAGACCGAACAATCGCGTGTCGGTCCCGTAGTAGACGCGGCTCGGATCGGCTTCCGGGACATATCGGAACGCCATCCAGGCGGCGGAGACGAATAGAAGCGCAGCGAGCAGTTGAAGCAATCGCTTCCGGAACGCGAGACCGACGAGTAGGAGCAACGGCCAGAACGCATAAAACTGTTCTTCGATGGAGAGAGACCATAGATTTTGAAGCGGTGATGGCTTTCCGAAACTCTCGAAGTAGGAGACTTCGTGAAAGATATACCACCAGTTGTTCACATAGGCGAGTGCCGCCAGTGAATCTTGGCGCACCGTATCGAGCAAGGAGCGGTCAAACAGCGTCACATACGTCATCACGACCGACAGCATCAAGACGAGTGCCGGCAACAAACGACGGAAACGCGCGAGGTAGAACTTTTTCAAATCGATTGTGCCGGTCTTCGTCCATTCGCGAATCAAGATCCCGGTAATCAAGTAACCGGACAGGACGAAGAAGACATCGACACCGAGGAATCCCCCGGGTATGTAAGGTACATTTAAATGATATAAAATCACAGCCAAGACGGCGAACGTGCGCAAGCCGTCGAGACCAGGCATATACGTTGTATGTTTGAGTGGTTGCATGCCCCCACTTCCTTTCTAGTAAAGCGGACATTTCCCTTATTTTTGAATCCATTCTTCAGTATAACGAGCGTGGAGGAGGGAATGGTTTCAAAAGATTAACAATCAAATGACGTAAAAATCCAATAAAAAAAGGGACACGAGGTCCCTTGCACCTTACATCAGATTAATCAACGTTCCACCGAGTACCCCGGCGATGACGAGTGCCCACGGTGGTAACTTCCAATAAGCAATCATCACGAACAGGAAGGCAGCGAACACGAAGTCGACCGCATCGTTGACGGTACTCGTGAAGATCGGGCTGTAGAATGCCGCAATCAAAATCCCAACGACCGCCGCGTTGACACCGATGAGGGCACCGGCGACTTTCGGGTTGTGACGGAGCGCGTCCCAAAACGGAAGTGCTCCGAGGATGAGCAAGAAGGCCGGCAAGAAAATGGCAACCGTCGCAAGGATACCACCCGGCACACCGTTAATCACCGTTCCAAGATAAGAAGCGAACGTGAAAAGCGGACCAGGAACGGCCTGAGCGGCACCGTATCCTGCAAGGAAGGCTTCTTCACTCAAGAAACCAGCTGGTACAAGTTCTCGTTCTAGTAGTGGCAAGACCACATGTCCGCCGCCGAAGACGAGGGCACCGGCCCGGTAAAAGCTATCGAACAAGGCAATCGTCTGATTCTCAAACGTCTCCCGTAAAATCGGTAAGATGACGAGAAGTGCCCCAAAAATCGACAGCAGAACGGTCCCGAGACGTTTCGAAATCGGGAACGCACTCGATTTCGTATCGAGACGGTCCGGCTTGAACAACAGGAATCCTGCGAAGGCCGCGAGGAGAATGAACAATACCTGACTGAACGTCGTTTGCCAGAGTAGGACGCCTGCCAAGGCAAAAAAGGCAATCGTTCGTGTCTTTGTATCAGGTGTCAGTTTACTCGCCATCCCTAAGATGGCATGGGCGACGATAGCGACAGCGACGACTTTCAAGCCGTATAACCAGCCTGCATCGGAGACGTCGAGTCCGGATAACAATAAAGCGAATAGGATGAGGGCAACGACCGACGGCGTCGTGAAGCCGATGAACGAGGTGATCCCACCTAATATGCCACCGCGGACAATCCCGATCCCAATCCCGACCTGTGAACTCGCCGGTCCGGGCAAGAATTGGCATAAGGCGACGAGGTCGGCGTAAGCTTTCTCATCCATCCATTTGCGTCGTCTCACATATTCCTCGTGGAAGTAACCGAGGTGGGCGACCGGACCACCGAATGAGGTGAGACCGAGCCTCGTTGAAACGAATAAAATCTCTAGTAACGTCTTGAACGTCACACGTTGTGTCGTCATATCTTCACTCCTTAATTTCTTTGAATAACTCGTATGCCTTTTGACGGGCTTCCGCCAACACAGAAAGTCCTTTTTCGGTCGTCACGTAGTTTTTGCGAACGTGTCCATCGACCGTCTCATTTTCACGAATCAAGAGCCCGTCTTTCTCCATCCCGTGCAAGATCGGGTAGAGCGTCCCGGCGCTGATTTCGTACCCGTGCTCCCGAAGCTCATCGACCATCCATGCTCCGTACACGGGGTGTTCCGCGGCGTGGTGCAAAATATGGATGTGGATGAATCCGAGAAACAGTTTCCGCAAGACGCGGTCTTCCATACGTGTCATCTCCTTAATATCGAAATTCGATATCGGTTTTCGAAATCAGTCTAACAAAAGATTGAGACTGGGACAAGGGAAGAGCATGCAGTTTACGAAAACTTTAAATCAAAAGTTGGGAATGAGTTCGGAAAAAATAGGGAATCTATCACAAATGAGGTAAACTAAGTGGAGATTTTATTTGCTGAGGAGGAAGTGACGTGACAAACCCCATTCATTCTTCATACGATACATTGTTACGTTATATGCCCCAAGGCTACGTCGAGTTTAAAGTGATTTACGACGACGCTTCGGAGCCGGTTGACTATGAATTTTTTGAAGTGAATCCTGCTTTTGAGAAGATCATGAAAGGGAAGCGAAAACACTTCATCGGAGAAAAAGTGTCAAGCGCCCTAAAAGATTTTGAATATAGTGAACGGGAGTGGATGATTCAAGTGGCACGTGTCGTCAGTGATGGGGGTACCGTGACGTTTGAACACTATTCACGTCGTAATAAATGTTGGTTCGAGATGTCCGTGTTTAGCCAACGAACAGGATTTGTGTCCGTCATGTTCCACGACATCACGCCACACGTTCAAGAGAACAATGCGTTAAAACAACTCGTCAACGTATCGCATCGCTTCGTCTCAACCGGAAGTGACTTGTTGATGAATCAACAATTTCTTGACCAAATCCGTGACTTCACCGGAGCGAAGGCGGTCGCACTCAATTTGATGGAAGCGGATGGCGAATCGTATACGACAGTGGCATTATCGGGCATGGATGAGATGTTAGAGAGAAGTCTCGACATCCTTGGATTTCATCCGGTCGGAAGGAAATGGCCGATGACGGATCAGCGACGCGACCTATTCAAACATTCAAATCCTCTTGTATTTGATGGGATTGGTCCACTTATTGATGGTGCGCTTCCAACGCGTCTCGTCAAAAATCTACTTCGAATCTTCTCGCTTGGAGAAGTCGTTCTCTTCAAAATCGAGAAGGACGGTATTTTATACGGGGATTTGACGATTGTGATGGAGCAGGGGAAACAAGCGAACCGTCTCGGTCTCGTCGAGTTATACCTAGACCACGTACTCCAGCAATTGACAAAAGCGGACCGTCAAGTAGGTGAAACAAAGAAATCAATGTTCGATGGATTTGGAACGCTCGACTTGGAATGCATCATGGCCTTCAACACACGACAAGTGCTCCATTTGAATGATGCATGGGAACGAATTTTAGGGTTTTCACTTGATGAGCTGGAGAATATCGACTTTCTTAGTCTAGTTCACCCGGATGATGATACCATCACGGAAGCGGCGTTTATGGAACTTGAGGAACGTGGTGAGTTGTTCCGCTTCATCAACCGTTTCCGGACGATCGACGATACGTATCGATCGATCGAGTGGCATTGCAAACTTCAAGGGAATTATATTTATGCGGTCGCCAAGGACGTGACAGACCGAGTCCAATTGGAAGAAAAATTGGCCGATCGGGACCGCCTCTTGACGAAATTGTCCGATCAAATCCCGGGTGCCATCTATCAATTCGAATTATTGCCTGATGGAAGTTTCAACTTCCCATTCTTTAGCCGAGGCTTTGAAGATATGCTGGGGATTTCGGCAGAAGAGGTACAGACGGACGCGAGTCTTGTCTTCCGACGGATGCACCCGGATGATTATCCGCTTGTCATGCAGTCGATTGATGAGTCCTATCGCAACTTGACGATTTGGGATGCTGAGTTTCGCGTCTTGACCGAGGACGGACGAACCGTCTGGATTTTAGGATCATCCCGTCCGGAAAAGATAGCGGATGGTCACGTGTTGTGGCACGGTTATATCGGAGATGTCACGGAGAAGAAAACATATGAGAAAGAGATTGAGTATCTCAGTTACCACGATCAATTGACGGGCATTAAAAACCGGCGTTACTTTGAAGAGGCGTTGGAGCGCTATGATGATGACCACTTTTATCCGCTCACACTCATCGTCATCGATATCAACGGGTTGAAGCTCACGAACGATGCGTTCGGACACTTGGTCGGAGACCAGCTGCTCGTCGAAGCGGCGAATATTTTGCGAAATGAATTGCGCGCGAAAGATGAAGTGGCACGAGTCGGAGGCGATGAGTTCGTCGTGATCTCTCCGAATACGACGCTCGATGAGGCGAAACAGCTGTCGGATCGTCTCGGTCGTCTCTTCCACGAGCAGACGGTTGAAGGATTACCGATTTCCGCATCATTCGGTGAAGCGGTCAAACATGACTCGAATGTCGAATTGACCGAGGTGTTCAATTTAGCGGAAGATCGGATGTATCACCACAAGGTTTCTGAAAAGCAGAGTCGACGCCACCATTCCATTCAAATCATCATGCGCACGCTGTATGAGAAGATTCCACGAGAAGAAGCGCATTCTCAACGAGTCGCCAATTTAGCGGGGCAACTGGCAGAAGCGATGGGCTTCACGAATGCTGAAGTGAATGAGATTCGAACGGCCGCTATTCTCCATGACATAGGAAAAGTGGCAATCAGCAACGATATTTTGGATAAACCGGGCGCGCTGACCGAATCGGAATGGTATGAAATCAAACGCCACCCGGAAATCAGTTACAATATTTTAAGTACCGTACCCGAATATGTCGCCTTATCGGAAATTGTCTTGGCGCACCATGAACGATGGGACGGGAAAGGCTATCCGAAAGGGCTACAAGATTTTGAGATCCCTCTTGCTTCACGAATCATCGCAATTGCGGATACGTTCGATGTCATGGTGACGGGGCGACCGTATCGACAGGCGAAGACGATTGACGAGGCACTCGCCATCATCTCACAAGAGGCGGGCAAACAGTTTGACCCATCTCTCGTCGACGTCTTCTTTGAAAAAGTCGTACCGACACTTCAACAATAAAAAGCGAGTCCTCCTGAATATGGGGGGCTCGCTTTTGTATTAGACGGTTAGGGGTCGTTTCTTCAACACGAGGATGGTGAGGAGGAAGACGACTCCGGTCATGCCAATCATGACAAGGATGGAGGGATACGGGAACTGACCCTCATACATCGTGATGACACCGTTATTCAACCAATAGGTCGGCAGGAAACGACCGACAAGTTTCAATGAATCCGGCAACCAGAGCAGGCTGATGAACGCCCCGCCGGTGATGGCGGATGCCATCGTAACCGAGATTTGAAAGATGTTCGCCTTCTCCCGATTCGTCGCAAACACGGCGATGAGACCACCGAGGGCTAGACAGACGAGCAGATAGGAAGAAAACAAGGCGAATACGGTCGGGAGATGTGTCCATACATCCTGACCGTATAAAGCGAGGCTCACGCCAATCAACAGCATCACGTAGATGAAGCCGACGAGATAAAAGGCTAGTAGCAGGGAGGCGAAGTAACGCCTTGGTGTCACCGGTGAGGCGAACAACCGCGCATAGATCTTCTCGTCCCGATCATCCGCGACAAACATAGGAATGAACTGGAGAAAGGTCGACATCATGATGAACGACAACAGACCGAAGAAAGCTTGTGTTCGGGCGGTCGTGGCGACACTTTCCTGGAACGGTTCACTTGAAAGTGTGTAACCGTTCGACGTCTCTTTTGACGCAAGCTGTTCGAACGTTGCTCTATCGTAGCCGTTCGCTTCGAGCAGTTGGCGTTCGCGGGACAGATAACCGTTCAGTGCTTGCTCGATTAACGAGGCATCACTCCCGGCGATTGCAGAGAAGGAAAGACGAGGCATCTCTCCTGTGAACGCCTGTTCTGTGAAGTCATCAGGAATGATGAGGACGATATCTTCTCCTTCTAACAAGACATCATCCGTGTTCGACTCGAGCAACGTGACCCGACCAAACCGTTCGGCCTCGTCAATGAGGCGTTCGGCGAGAAGTCCACCGTCCCGGTCGACAATCCCGATGGATGCGTTCAAACTGGACGTTCCACCGACGAAGGAGAGGATGAGCGCGAAACCGAACATCGACACGAAGGTGAACACCCACAGCCCTTTCTTTCGAAGCATCCGTTTGGCCACATGTCTAATGAGTACCATGACGCTTCACCCCTTTCGAGAGAATGTAGCTGAATGCGATCAAGATGAGGAGATGAATCCCGAGCAATCCGAGACTTTGCCAATACAGATTCATGTCACCTTCACGTAGGAGGACGGCTAGCATTCCGTCCCGCATGAAAATCGGCATGAACACGTAGGCAGCCCACGGCGCATAGTTCAGCGTCACTTGGTCAAAACCGGGGACATAGCCACCGGATAAGATCATGAGGATGGCGACGAATCCGTTGACGATCGCATCCTTTGTCGTCGCGCTCAACTTCGGCAAGTTGACAATCAGAAATCCGATGGCGACCCCGTACGCGGTCAAGGCGAGCCAAGACAGAATCAGATAGCCGAACTGTACGTTCGCCAAGTCGAATGTGCGATAGACGAAGTGGCTGAACCAAAACAAGAGGATAAGCTGCATCAAGATGATGACGTAGCGACTGAACGTCCGCGCAAGTCGATATTGAACCGTTCGGACTGGGGCCGCTTGGATGCGTAAGTAACTGCCTGTATTCGGTTGCTCTTCTCGTGCCATCGATGTGATATAAAACGACCCGAACAATGCCGTCATGATTGAAATCGTGACGGTGAAATACTCGAGCGAGGTCGGGGTACGTCCTGCTAAGTCGACACTTTCCGTATCGAGCCAAGCCTCATTCACATATGGGGCCGACACGCCTTCTTCCGCGAGCGTGATCTGTTGATTGGCGATGGCTGTATACTGACCTAGGATGGCATCGAGGACGTCGAACTCGACCGTCGTCGGTTCCTCATAGAAGAGTGTGATGTCAGGTCCATCGAGTTGCAAGATGACATCGGCATCGCCATCGTTCACACCTTGTTCGGCAGATTGGAGATCGACGTATGGGACAAGTCGGATGAAGGCTTGAATGTCTTCCTCTTTTAAAAAAGCCTCGAGCGGCTCTCGATATTGGTCGGTCGATGACTCGACGTAGGCGACGTTCGTGACCGGAAGTTTGAACGTGTCACTGAAGACGGCCGACAGCATCGTCCCGAGTCCGAAAATGAGGATGAGCGGAAAGGTGAGCATCCAAAAGAGGGTGGCACGATCACGAAGCCGCTGTTTCACATCATATTTGATGAAAGTCCACATGACGTCCCTCCTATTCCCGGAGCGTCTTCCCCGTCAATGCCAAAAAGACGGTATTGAGGGAAGGGCGGTCGACCGTGATGGAGGTGAAGTGGACGCGTTCTTGATGGAGCGTCTCAAGGAGCGGGGCAAGCGGCGTGTCTTTGTCTAACGACACCTCGATATACGGTTCTTCATACTCTACTTTTTGAACGTGTTCGAGTGCGTCGAGACGTTCGAGCAAATTTGGTGTGAGCGCATCGACTTTGATCCGGGCCGTCTCGAGTGTCATGACACGGTCTTTCAATTCGTCCTGTGTTCCTTCTGCGATAATCCTTCCTTCATCAACGATGGCGATTCGGTCGCAGAGGAGTTCGACTTCTTCCATGTAATGAGATGTATAGATGATGGTGGCACCGCGGCGATTCAGTTCGCGGATGTTCTCTAAAATGGTATTTCGCGACTGTGGGTCGATGGCGACGGTCGGTTCATCCATGAAGATGAGTTCGGGTTCATGGACGATGCCACAGGCGATATTGAGGCGACGTAGGAGACCGCCGGACAGTTCGGGCGGACGTTTCTTTTGATGGGCATCGAGTTCGACGAAGTGGAGCGCGGCCTCGGTCTTTTGTTTCGCTTCTTTCGGACTGAATCCATACAGCTCCGCAAAAAATTGGATGTTCTCATAGACGGTCAGCTGATCATAGACGGAGACGTGTTGCGGCACGATCCCGACTCGGCGTTTGATGGCCATTTCGTCTTTTGGCATCGCTTTTCCAAAAATGTGAATCGAACCGGAGTCCGCCTCGTACAGATTCAACATGACCGAAATGGCGGTCGTCTTCCCGGCACCATTCGGTCCGAGCAACCCGAAGAGTTCGCCTTCTTCCACTTTCAGAGTGAGGTCGTTCAAGGCAATCGTATCCCCGAACCGTTTCGTGACATGGTCGAGCGAGATAATGGACATCGTGATACTCCTTTCTCATGTGAAATGTTTCTCGTTCTACACAAAGGTGTTCGAGGATTGTCACGAATTTACCTGTCCGGAACACTTGAAATGTGCAATAATCTAATTATTCAGATAATTATAGTGTTGAAATGAGGGATTTGGATGAAAGGATGGCAATTCAATAAACAAGAGGGGGAATTGTTCCCGGACGAAATCGTGCTTTCTGCGTTTTGTACAGTCGAACCGAAACGAATGGATTCGACACTCCCGTTCTATTATGATGAGTCGATTTTTCGTTTCACGAATAAGCATGGGGAGACGTTCTACTTTAAAATATCACCAAGCTATCACGAGTTTGAAATCAATATTAAAGGTGTGGACGGGGAGCTCGTATATTATCAACTGCTCCGTACCGTCAGCAAGGTCGAGATTTTAGAAGACCGGCGAGACCACGCAGAGTTATTGATCGTCCTAGCTGAAGATCGAAAGCGGACCGTGACGTCAATCGAATTGACCGTCCGACCGCGTTTTCGTGTGCTCGTGAAAGAGCATGAGATATAAGAAGTGCGTAAGGCTCGAGAGCGGATGCGAATCCGCTTTTTTAATTGGCGAAAAAAAGACAGCCACGACGTGACTGTCCTTCAGCGGTTATTTCGTCAAAAAGATTTGAACATGGATGGTCGACCCTTGGGCATCGGTCGCTTTGCCAATCCCGAGGTGCGTATAATTCGCATTCAAGATATTCGCGCGATGACCGCTGCTGTTCATCCACGCATCGACCGCCCGGACTGGGTCGCTCGATCCTTTATAGATGTTCTCCCCCCAGCCCCGATACGAGACACTGTAAGCGTCTAACGTGTCCCCTGGTGTACCGTTCTCCTTGAGCGTGTGCGAGAATTGACCCGTACGCGCCATCTCATCGGCACGGACTTGGGCGACACGATTCGCCTCACTCGAAGCGGCGAGAAGAGAGAGACCGGCAGCCTTCCGTTCTTTGTTTGTCTCGGTCAACACGTTGACGGGCGACGTGAAACTGACATGATGGGCGAGGATGTACCCAGTGTATGAACCGTAGCGCACCTTGTACCATCGTGATGTACCGGTATAGCGATATGACACGGTCTCAAGTTCTGTACCCTGCCGGACGAACTTGACGTTCGAAGAGGTCGTGAGCGGACGTGATTTTAAATAAACGCTCGACGGTTTGACGTACGTCGGTTTCGTGAACTTCACCTCGGCAGTGGACAAGCGGACATACTTGGCGGGCAGATAAGCGTAGCCGCTGCCCCATTGAATCTTATACCAGCGCACACCGTCCAATTGGAACGATGTCCGGACACGCATCGAACCGTCTCGTGGGATGAGTGCAAGTCGTTTCGCGCTCAAAGAAGGCGACTGCCGGACATTGAGTTGACTAATGTTGGTCACGTAACCGGTCGTGTTGATCGACGTCTCATAATATGCTTGGACGCGGTTGATAGAGAAGGGCGACCCGATCACACTGAGTGTCAGAATGATGGTGAGCAGTAGAGAGATATGCTTCTTCAATGGAATCGACTCCTTTTGTGGGACTCCCTATATTCTATATCGTTTGGGTGATTTTTGGTTTTACCATTTCATTACAAAAAGGATGGACTCTTCGTGAGCCCATCCTTGCTTCATTTATACAGTAAATACTCTTTCCGAATTGGGAGAAACGCGTCCCGCTCGTCCTCGATTTTCGTCAGGATGTCTTCAAGCGGAGCTCCTTCGAGAATCATATCTTTCACGTAGGCGTTTCCTGTCAATTTCGTGATGAAGTCATTCGCTAAAAACTCGAAGTCGTCCGGATACATGCTGTGAGCCATTTGAATCATCGCAATCCCAGTTCTTGTCGATTCGAATCGAGCTGGATCAGTGACATAGACCTCAACCCCGTGCGTCAGTTTGCCCGCGTGTTTTGAGAACGTCGGCGTGAACGAGGCAGCCCGGAAAGCGACACCTGGCAAGTCGAGCCCGTTCAGCTCATTCGCATATTCATGCGCTTTTATATACGGCGCGCCGATCAGCTGAAACGGTTTCGTCGTCCCGCGCCCCTCGGATAAGTTCGTTCCTTCAAACAATCCGGTCGCAGGGTAAACATTGACCGTGTCGGTCGTCGGCATGTTCGGGGACGGCATGACGAACGGGAGTCCCGTGTCCTCATACATCATCGAACGCTTCCAACCTTTCATTTTTACGACTTCAAGGTCGGCTTGAATCTGATACTCGGTGTTGAACAGTCGCGCGAGTTCACCGACGGTCATCCCATGCTTTAGTGGAATCGGATAGAGACCGATGAAACTGGAGTGATCCGGGTCGAGCACCGGACCGTCAACGCGAAGCCCGCCTTGCGGGTTCGGACGGTCGAGGACGACAAACGGAATCCCGTTCTCGGCAGCGGCTTCCATCGCATACGCCATCGTATAGATATACGTATAGTAGCGTGTCCCGACGTCTTGGATGTCAAAGACGAGCACGTCGACATCTTGTAGCATCTCAGGAGTCGGTTTCTTCGTGGCACCATATAGGCTATATACAGGCAACCCCGTCACGTCATCGATGTAGGAACTGACCGTCGATCCGGCTTGGGCATCTCCCCGAACGCCATGCTCTGGTCCGTACAATGCCGTCAACTCGAAGTCATCGGACTGGTCAAATAGGTCGACGATGCTCGTTCTCTCCGCGTTGATCCCGGTCGGATTCGTGATTAGTCCGACCCGTTTTCCTTTCAAAATTTCCGGGTTTTCCATCAATCGGTCGACCCCGAGTTCGACCTTTGGTTTTTTCGGTTCAGACTTCGCATCGGCATCCAACCAGACGATGGAAGTCGTGAGAATCGTCAACGCAGCCATACCACCCATCCACTTTTTCATCAGAAACTCCTCCTTCGATTCATGTAAGCGCTTCGATTTCTTAACAGGAGTGTACCATTCAGAAATTTAATTTCAATATTTAATAATAAAAATAGGAATTTATATTTCTTAATTTCGTACTTTTCTCCTAATCGGACATAAAAAACGTGTCCTTCGATGAAAGACACGTTCCTATTTACTCATCTGACCGCGAGCGCTTTCCATCCCGTCGCGCTCATGACGGCGCTCACTTTTGACTTAGGGATGACCAAGCGACCGCGATATGGGTCGTTGATATACAAGTTTGACTTGTCATAGCCGGTTGCCAACATGACATGATAGTTAACGTAGCCGGTGAACTTCTTGTTCGAAGCGGTATACCAGTTGAAGTAGCCGTATGGTTTGTTGAAGTCGACACTCGCCCAGACGATGACCGGGTTGCCCATCGACAGTTCGCGTTCGATCGAGCCGAGCCCTTGATTGGACAAGTCTTTCACCGGACGATACTTACTGGCGAATTCAATCATGCCTTTTGGATAAATCCCATAGTTCTTATATTTTCCGAGCGTCCCTTTCGGATCTCCTGTGAACATGACGTTCGGGTCGACCCAGCGATAGAGACGGTTCTCATAGCGAGCGTTCCACATACTCTTTGGCATCTCGTTATATAAGGTCGAGGCGCTGACGGCACGCCCTTTTTCTTCAAGTGCCATTTTGAGGGAGAAGAACTCGCAGCCTGACGGATACCCCATCGGGAACTGACGATAGAGCGGGACGCTCATCTTATAGACGGACAGTGCCTGAGAATAAGCACCACGCGCATCGAACGAGGCGTTTCCGACACGACGGTTTTGATACATCTTTCCGTATGTATCAAAGTAATACCACTTGCCGTCGATGGCTTGCCAATCCGTCTTTTTCGTCAAGGCCGGAGCATAATATTCGTACTGGGTCGTATATTTCCATCCTTTTTCCGGCACACCGGTTGAATGGAAGTGATACGTCTTTCCATCTAATCGGAATTTCCCTTGCAGGCGGTATCCGTAAGTCGGGTGGAATCCGACCTTCTTCCCATCGACCGTTTGAAATCCGTACTCACGACGTCCATATGGGTCGAATGAATAGACGCGTGCATTCAATGTGTGGACACCTTCTAGTCGGTAGCCATAGGTCGGATGGAAGCCGTACATAACACCATTTATCTGTTGAAGGCCATACTTACGATCGCCGTATTTTCCGAACAGGTAGTGACGATTGTTAATCCGATGCAACCCTTCGAGGCGATACCCATAGTAGGGATGAAATCCATACACTTTTTCACCGATTCGGGTGAGACCTTGTCGACGTACCCCGTCAGTCCCGAAATAATAGCGTCGTGTGCCGATCGTCTGCCATCCGGTCGCCATCTTTCCTTGCTCCATCAAATAATATTTCTTGCCGTCAATCGTGTACATGCCTGTACGAATGGTGCCGTCTGGGAAGAAATAATGTTTGGCGTCACCAAACTGTTGCCATCCCGAGAGTCGGACCCCGTCCTCATTGAAGTAATATCGTTTGCCTTCGATTGTCTGGAAGCCGGTGACGGCTTGACCGGTTTCGTCGTAATAATAGACGAGACCATCGCGTTCTTGCCATCCGGTGAGTAGCTTCCCGTTCTCGTCAAATGTGTATGTCGTGCCGTTGACTGCATGGGGACCCGTGATGAGTCGACCGTCTGTCTCAAAATAATATGTAGCACCTTCGATTTCCTGCCAACCTGTGAGGAGGGTACCATCTTCATTCAGATAGTACGTATGACCCTCGATTACTTGCCACCCTGTCAACACCGTCCCGTCACTCGATGTATAGACGATGCCATCCTCCGTCTGTTGGAATGAACCCTCAGCGGACGCGAACTGTGGACTCGTCCACACTGCACCGATTAACAGACCGATGCCGACCCTTCTTTTCCATGTCATTCATGTGACCTCCTCTGTATGCATACAGAAGAGATACCCATATTTATCCAAGATGAAGCTGTGGCAAATGAATCATTTGTAAGGTCAGACGTTTACGCCGTATGACTCATGAACCGAAGTCGTTTCGACGCCATATACAGGGATAGGATGACGACAACGGTTCCGGTCACAATCGGCCACACGAGATTCACTTCTGTCAAGAACACCTGACTCGATAGTGGACCGAGCATCCATGGCATCCAATCGAGGTCGACCCAGCCGATGAGGAGCGACATGACGAAATGAAGACCGAGCGTCAAGACGACTGCGACAACACCGCTCTCGATCATCGCAGCGAGGAGAATGAAGATGGAGAGCTGAACGACGAAATGAAAGACAAGAAGTGCTGTAGATATGAGAAATGCGGTTACATCAAACGCCTCGAAAAGAATAACCGTATAGTAAGCGGCCGCTAATTGGGCGAGTACGAGACCACCGACCGTCAATAGGACGTAATGTGCCCATTTACTGATAACGATGCGAGACGTCGGGATTTGTAACGACTTGAGCCAAGCGAGCGTTCCGTTCGTCCGCTCATGACTGAACGTATGCATCGCCGACAACAAGACGACGAGAAGACCGATTTGGCGAAGCTGTTCACTGACTGAAATCAACACTTCTTCTGGTGTCGGTGTCGGGAGATCAATCACGGCGCCGTCCGGTAAATTGCCACCGGAAGCGAGGATATCTGGTAGAAAATAGAGCGTGAGCGGTTGCATCGAGGCAAGGAGCATGAGCACGATTGGGATCCAAATGAGTCGTTTGTTCGACCATGACTCTCGCCATTCCTGTTTAAAGATTGCGATACGCATCAGGCGTTCACCTCCAAGAATAAAGATTCGAGTGACGGGTGCCCGACGTGTAGTGATTGGATGATGAGATTCCGTTCCAGGATGCGCCGCAAAATCGCCCGTTCGGCGAGATTCCGGTCCGTTGACTCAAACGTCCACGTCGAACCACGTTTGGTTGTTCGGGTCACGCCTTCTAACTGCGTCCAGTCTGCATCGGTCGTCCCATCGTCAAAGAGACGTAGTTCAATGGTCGACTTCGAACCGAGCAGGTCGGTCACGGTTCCTTCCATGAGCAATTTGCCTTGTCGAAGCAGGAGCACCCAGTCACTTGCCTCTTCGGCATCCGGCAGGACGTGCGTCGAGTACAGGATCATTCGCTCTCGTTTCAAGTCACTTAATAGATCGAGTACTTCTCGTCGACCGCGTGGGTCGAGTGCCGAGACCGGTTCATCGAGCAGTAAGAGTTCCGGGTCATGGACGAGCGCTTGGGCAATCCCGAGACGCTGTCGCATCCCTCCCGATAAGTTCGCTGCCGGCCGGTCGACCGGTTCGAGCCCGACTCGTTTCAATAGTTGAATCGGCTCGACGTGTTTGGTCCCCGTCAATTCAGCGGCATACCGAATCGTCTCGACGGGAGTCAACGATGGATAGAGGGCAGGGCGCTGAGGCAAATAGCCGATCCGAATACGTTCATGTCCGGTCATATCGCCACTTGTCGGTTCGGTGACGCGGGCGAGCAAGTTCAAAAGCGTCGTCTTCCCGGCACCGTTTTCTCCAAGGAGGGACGTGCAACCCGGTCGTAATTCGAAACTGACATCATCGAGCGCCGTGAAGGCGCCGAATCGCTTCGTTACATGTGTGATTTTCATCGCGGAGTCCGTCCCCATAAGAAGTATACGATTGGGCCGAGTATGTTGATGAAGACGATGACGAGAAGCCATACCCATTTCGGGCCATTCGTCATGTCGCGTTTGAACAAGTCAATCAAGGCGACGACGAGAAGGATGAGTTGCAAAATCAAAACAGGTAGTAAGATGAGAAAAAGTGTATTCGGGTCATTTGCGATGTCCATCGCGAGAACCTCCTTTTGAATTAGCTGTCTTTAAAACATTCTACATGAACGGTATGTCCCCTGTATGTGACACAAAAAATCCCCATCTCACGACGGAGATGGGGACGATGCATCATTTCACGATAATGACAGGAGCGAGAGCTCGTTTGGCCAGTTTATGACTCACGCTACCGAGCACGAACTCTTGGAACGTGTTCAATCCACGTGATCCGACGACGACGTATTCGTATGGTTCATGGTTCGCATATTTGACGAGCTCGACGTCCGGCTCCCCACGAAGTTCGATGTATTCGTAGGCAATGCCTTCTGCTTCCGTCAAATCGAACAGTGGCTTGAGCATCTGCTGTCGCTTCGTCTCCAAGTCGATTTTCCCTGTCGAATTGAGGGCCGCTTCTTTCGATTCCTTCGCACTGATGACGTGCACGATATCAATCGATGCATTCGACGCCTTTGCGAGCTGAATCGCTTTTTCTAGCGCACGTTTCGAGTGGGCAGAACCATCTGCCGCTAAAAATACCTTTCCCATGAAAAACTCCTCCTCTTTCGCACGTTCTACTTTTAGTATAGGTGATTTGGCGAAACGGGGAAATGATGAATCAGTGTCCTGCGTTCGCGTCTTGTTGCTTCAAGTGAAGGGCGAGAGTGTTGAGCAGTTTTTCCGAGTCTTTGTTCAAGTTGAGCAGTTCCGGTTCGATTCCGACTTCCCGATATTTGAAGATGACCTTATCGATTGCCCCGATGGCAGAGTCGTCCCAAAGATGCGTGTTCGCAAAGTCGATGGTGACTGTTTGGATACCGGCTTCAGCATCCTCTGTCACATCGAACTGATTGACGAATTCAGATGTCGAGGCGAAGAAGAGCTGACCGTTCACCATGTAATGAGCCTTGTCGGCATCGATCTTTCGCTCGAGATCGATTTTTGAGATTTTAGCAGCGAAGAGAATTGCTGCTGTCAAAATCCCGGCGAGTACACCGAGTGACAAATCATGTGTGACGACGGTGATGAGTACGGTGACGAGCATGACGACCGTATCCGATTTTTGGGCGGTACGCATCGCTTTGAGCGAACCCCAGTCAAACGTCGCATAGGAGACGAAGAACATGACCCCGACGAGCGCGCCGACCGGAATCAGCATGAGCACGTCGCTGATTGTCATGATCATGACGAAGAGCGCGAGACCGGCTGTAAGTGTCGACAGACGTCCACGAGCACCCGATGAGACATTGATGACCGATTGCCCAATCATCGCACATCCTGGCATCCCACCGAAGAACCCAGCAATGATGTTCGAAATCCCTTGTCCGCGCGATTCACGGTTTTTGTTTGAGTCCGTTCCTGTCATATCGTCAACGATTTGTGCCGTCAAGAGCGACTCGATCAATCCGACGAATGCGAGGGAAATCGAGTAAGGAAGAATGATCAACAACGTTTCAAACGTCAACGGGACGTTCGGGAATAAAAATTCCGGGAGTGTTGCTGAGATTGTTCCCATGTCTCCGATATTTTTCGTATCGAGACCGAGTGTGATGGCTAAAATCGTCATGACGACGATGGCGACAAGTGGTGCAGGGATGGCTTTTGTGACTCGCGGAAATAAGAAGATAATGGCGAGTGACGCGGCGACGATTGCCCAGATGATCCAGCTTTCCCCTTCAAAGTTGGATAGTTGCGCTTGAAAAATCAGAATGGCAAGCGCATTGACAAAGCCAACCATGACGGCGCGTGGAATGAACTTCATTAAGCGGGCGATGCCGAGATAACCGAGTACGATTTGAATGACACCCGTTAGAATCCCAGCGGCCAGCAAATATTGAAGACCATGGTCGGCGACGAGTGAGACGATGACGAGCGCCATCGCACCGGTCGCAGCCGAAATCATCGCAGGGCGACCGCCTGCGATTGAAATCACCATGGCGATGATGAACGAAGCATAGAGCCCGACCATCGGGTTGACGCCAGCGATGAGTGAGAACGCGATCGCCTCAGGGATGAGGGCGAGAGCGACAACAATCCCCGCAAGGACGTCTGCTCGGACGTTACCGAGCCAGTCTTGTTTGATTGTATTCATTTTTTCCAAGAAGAACACACCTCTCTTTATATTTTGACTTTGATCTTCGAGTCTCACGAAGATCAAATGCCACATTAATATGAAAGGAAATGTTCCAACGTTACGTGTTTTCACAACGTGTTTCATCATAACGGATTTTTTTTGAAATGACAATTGAATGAAGTTGAAAAGTATGGTAATTTCATAACGGATACGTTATATAACAATTAGGTTATACAGGAAGGGGAAGTGGAAATGTACACTGCAGAAGAATTAAGCAAAGTACTCAAGGTGCTCGGTGATCCGACTCGATTGACCATGCTGAAACAGATGGAAGCGGGAGAACAGTGTGCGTGTAGTTTCGTCGACTGTTTTGACATCTCACAGCCGGCAATCAGCCGTCATTTGAAGATGTTGCGTCAGGCTGGACTGTTATTAGAGCGCCGAGACAAACAATGGATCCACTATCGATTGAATGAGACGAGCGCTTTTTATGGGATTGTCGTCGATTTGCTCGACAAGATTGAGACAATCGATGTGAGTTGCGACTGTGACACCGAATGTGCAATTTAAGGAGGAGTCAACGATGAAACTTGAAGTGTTTGAACCGGCAATGTGCTGTCCAACAGGATTATGTGGTCCATCCATCGATCCAGAACTGACGCGAGTGGCGACAATTCACTACGTGTTAAAACAGCGAGGCTTCGATGTTGCTCGTTATAATCTGGCATCGGAACCGAATCGATTCGTTGAAAATGTCAAGGTGCAAGCTGAAATTGCAAACGGGCTCGAGATGCTCCCGCTCACAGTAGTTGATGGAAAAATCGTAAAACGGGGTGCCTATTTAACAGATGAAGAAATTGCGGAGTTGACGGGACTACCGGTTGACGCATTTGCCAAGAAAGATGGAGAAAAGCCGAAAGTTCGCATCTCACTGAAGAAATAAGGAGATATGCTCATGAAGACATTTGATTTTCATACGATTGAACCGACCCGTTATGTGTTCTTGACCGGGAAAGGTGGCGTCGGGAAGACATCGACAGCGTCAAGCCTCGCCCTGACGCTCGCCGACCGTGGCAAGCGTGTCTTACTCGTTTCGACCGACCCGGCCAGTAATTTACAAGACGTGTTTGAGATGGAACTCGATGAGACGCCGCGCCTCGTTCCGGAAACAAAGCTTGCCATCTCCAACTTCGATCCCGAAGAAGCGGCAAAACAATATATGGAACGCATGGTCGGACCTTATCGAGGTGTATTACCGGACGTGGCCATTCACTCGATGGAAGAGCAATTATCCGGTGCCTGTACGGTTGAGATTGCGGCATTCGACCAATTTACGGACTTGTTGACGTCCGTGTCAGCCCGTGAGGCGTACGATCACGTCATCTTTGACACGGCACCGACTGGTCATACGTTGCGCCTACTCACCTTGCCGAGTGCATGGGATGAATTTTTGGAGACGAACACGACAGGTGCGTCTTGCCTTGGTCCGCTTGCCGGTTTAGCTGACAAACAATTGCAGTACAAAAAGGCAGTTGAGACGCTCACTGATGGTAAAGAGACGACACTGCTTCTCGTTGCCCGTCCCGAAACATCCACACTCATCGAAGCGGAGCGTGCCGCGACCGAACTTCGCGCCATCGGCATCGAGCGAATGCAGCTCATCATCAACGGTCTTGTCCAACAGGATGAAGGGGCAGACCGATACACGAAGCGGCTCATCGAGCGTCAGCAACAAGCACTCCGTGAACTTCCTGAAGGCATAACTGACCTCGAGGCATTCAAACTTCCATATGCTTACGAAAATCTGATTGGTGTCTCTGCACTTCGGCGCTTTGTAAACGGAGAGACGGTCGCTGTCGCAGATGCATGTTATGATTCGAGTCGTTACGGATCACTTGATCGACTCGTTGATGAGATTGAGGCGGACGGTCCAAGTGTCATCATGACGATGGGGAAAGGTGGCGTCGGGAAGACGACACTCGCTTCGCTGATTGCGGTCGCGCTTCATGAAAGAGGGCACTCTGTTCATTTGACGACGACGGATCCGGCCGCTCATGTCGCTTTCACGATTGGGACAAACATTGCAGATACGTTCACGGTCGATGCCATTGACCCGAAAGTTGAAATTGAGAGGTATCGACAGGAGGTGTTCAAGGAAGCAGGGGACCTGAATGAAGAGCAACGTATGATGCTCGAGGAGGACCTGCGTTCGCCGTGCACCGAAGAAATCGCCGTTTTCCGTGCCTTTGCGAACCAGGTGGCGAAAGCGAAAGACCGTTTCGTCGTCATCGATACGGCACCGACCGGACACACGCTTCTTCTGTTAGATGCGACCGAGAGTTATCATCGCGAACTCGAACGCTCGACTGGCGTTGTCCCGGAAGCAGTCCGAGATTTGTTGCCGAAATTACGTGATCCGAAACAAACGCACGTCATCATCACGACCTTGCCTGAAGCGACGCCGGTATATGAAGCTGAACGACTCGTAGCAGATTTGAATCGGGCTAAGATTCTACCGTTCGCTTGGGTCGTTAATCAATCGTTCACGCCACTCGATGTCACGAGCAAACTATTGACCGCGAAAGTCGCGAATGAAGTCCTATGGCTCGAACGTGTGAACAGCTATCGGCGTCCGACGATACTCGCCTGGCAAGAACATTTGCCAGTCGGATATTCCGCGTTATCCCAACTATTGAAGGAGGAAGTGAAATGAACATCACGAATGAAGCCATCGATTACTTAAAAACAGCGCTAGAGGAGGAGCAGACAAAATCGGTCCGCATCATCACGGAGGCCGGTTGCTGTGGACCGACACTAGGTTTGGCCGTAGCGACACCGGAAGCGACCGATGAGGTGAAGCACTTCGACGACCTTACGTTTGCCGTGGCGAACGAAGCTACAGCGTTGTCCGCGAACGTCACGCTCGACGTTGAATCAACAGAAGAGGGAATGACACTCGTGTTGCACGGTTTGCAGCCGAGTTGCTAAAAAATAAATAGAGATTATTGGAGGATTACATTGTGCAGTGGATTGCTAGTTTAATTTTTCTTGTGACGCTTTTCCTCATCATCAAGCAACCGAAAGGCCTCGGAATCGGTTACTCGGCGATGGGGATGGCCGTCATCGCCCTCATTTCGGGCGTCGTCAATCTTGACGACGTCGGCACGGTGTGGGGCATCATTTGGAACGCGACGTTCACCTTTATCGCAATCATCATCATTTCGCTCATTTTAGACGAGATTGGATTTTTTGAATGGGCTGCCTTACATATGGCGCGAATCGCCAAAGGTGGAGGGGTGAAGCTCTTCGTCTATATCACACTACTCGGTGCCCTCGTCGCAGCCTTGTTTGCAAATGACGGGGCGGCGCTGATCTTGACACCGATTGTCTTGGCGATGGTCCGGGCTCTCAAACTACCGGACATGGTCGTCTTGGCATACGTCATGGCATCCGGATTCATCGCCGATACGGCGAGTCTTCCGTTCATCGTCTCGAACCTCGTCAACATTGTCTCAGCCGACTTCTTTGGCATCGGGTTCGCCGAGTACGCCGCGCGGATGGTGTTCGTGAACGTGTTCGCGGTCGCGGGGAGTCTGCTCGTGTTGTACCTTTATTTCAAAAAAGATATCCCGAAACAGTATGACGCCTCACAGTTGGCTGAACCTTCGTCCGTTATTAAAGACCATACGATGTTCCGCTTATCCTGGATTGTACTCGGTTTACTGGTCATCGGATACTTCACGAGTGATTTAGTCGAGATCCCCGTTTCGCTCGTCGCGGGTGTCATCGCCTTGTTCTTCCTCGTGATGGCTAACCGCTCGTCAGCGGTCCAGACGATGCAAGTCATCAAAGGTGCACCGTGGGCCATCGTCTTCTTCTCGCTCGGGATGTATATTGTCGTCTACGGTTTACAAAATGCCGGACTCACTCAAGTATTGGCGAACTTTATCGATTGGTTCGCGGTTAACAGCTTCAGTGCCACGTTCGGGATGGGCTTTTTGGCCGCCATCTTGTCATCGGTCATGAACAATATGCCGACCGTCATGATTGATGCGCTCGCCATCGACTTGACGCATACGACCGGACAGATTCGGGAAGCGTTAATCTATGCGAACGTCATTGGTTCCGATCTCGGTCCAAAGATTACCCCGATTGGGTCGCTAGCGACGCTTCTATGGCTCCACGTCCTTCGTACGAAAGGCCTCAAAATCGGATGGGGACAGTACTTTAAAGTCGGGATCATCTTGACGATTCCGACATTGGCTATCACGTTGCTCGGCCTATACATCAGCTTATTACTTTATTGAGGAGTGGATTATATATGAAACTAGTCATCATCGGTTCAGTCGCTGCAGGGACATCGGTTGCGGCGAAAGCGCGTCGGAATAACGAAGACGCACAAATCACGATTTACGATCGAGATTACGATATCTCGTACTCTGGTTGTGGGATTCCTTACTACGTTGGGGGAGAAGTCGAGTCACGTGACGATTTGACACCGCGCGATGCGGCCTTCTTCAAGAAGCGCTACAACATCGACGTGATGACGCGTCATAGTGTGACTTCAGTCGACAAAGACACGAAGACGGTGACGGTTGAAAACTTAGAGACGGGTGACACGTTCACGGACTCATATGATGTCCTCGTCCTTGCGACGGGTGCGTCGAGCATCATCCCACCGATTCCAGGGGTGAAGTCGGACAACGTCTTCCCGATTCGAAACATCCAACATGCGGAGGCGACACGCTCCTTCGTCGATTCGACAGACCCGAAACATGCGACAATCATCGGAGCCGGCTTCATCGGTCTAGAGATGGCGGAACAGTTGAAGCTTCGTGGTGTGGACGTGACCATCATCGAACGTGTACCGCAAGTGATGCCACCACTCGACAAGGATATGGCGTGTCGCGTTGAGGAACACCTCGAGAAGAACGGAATCGAGCTCATGCTCGGAGAGACCGTGACAGAACTTGTCGGTGACGGACACGTCGAACGGGTCGTCACGGAGAGTGGGAAGACGATTGAGACCGACCTCGTCATCTTGTCTGTCGGAGTCCGTCCGAACGTCGAACTTGCTATGCAGATGGGGGTTACACTAGGTGAGACAGGAGCGATTGCCGTCAATGAGCGGATGGAGACGAACCTCCCTGATGTCTATGCGGCAGGAGACGTCGCGGAGAGTTTCTCGATCGTGACTGGGAAACCGATTTGGCGTCCACTCGGTTCGACAGCGAACAAGATGGGGCGGACCGCCGGGGACGTCATCACGGGCGGTCACCTCGAACATCGGGGTATCCTCGGAACGGGCATCTTCAAAGTGTTCGGGCTTGCCGTCGCGCAAACGGGTCTCGCCGAAAAAGAAGCACGTGAACTCGGGTACGATATCGAGGTGCTTCATAACACGAAACCGGATAAGCCTGCTTATATGGGTGGAAAAGATATGACGATTAAAGCGGTCGCCGATCGTGCGACGCGTCAACTGCTCGGTGTCCAAATCGTTGGATTTGAAGGAGTCGACAAACGAATCGACGTCTTCGTCACGGCCATCACCCTTAAGGCGAAAGTGGACGACTTGTTCCATCTCGACCTCGCCTACGCACCACCGTTCTCGACGACGAAAGACCCGGTCATGTATACGGGGATGGTGCTTTCGAACAGTATCGACAAGGCGGCTCGACTCATCACGCCGGCCGAACTTCAGGCACGAATCGATGCCGGGGAAGACATGCAAATCATCGATACGCGGAAAGCAGCACAGTTCGAGAAGGCGTGTGTCGATTGTGCGGTCAACGTCCCACTCGGTAACCTTCGGGAAGCGGCGAAAGACATGGACAAGGACAAACCGACCGTTGTTTACTGTAACGGAGGCGTGACGGGCAACGCGGCACAGAACGTGCTCCGTAACCTCGGATTCACCGATGTGTACAACTTGTCAGGTGGAAATAAGAATTATCAGTTGTTCAAAAAATACGGGAACTAAGCAAGACGACGTCCGCAACTGCCGGACGTCGTCTTTTGATATGCTGTACGTGAGGTGAAGTCGATGGATTATAAGATGTTACATGAGAAGTTTGAGCGACGGAAGCAGTGGCTCATTTTTGACAAAGAAGAAGTCGTCCGTTGTGTCATGGTACGCTACAAGGCAAGGATTATCCCGAAGACGGACATCATGGACTTAGTGAACGACGATCAACTGTCGTATGAACATATCTTTTGTTGCTTAACGATTGATGACCCAAGAATGCTTGATAAAGTCTTCACGGCGAAAGAGAGAAAAGACCATCAGTGGGAGATTGATGACAATGCGAGGCGTGGGATGGTATATAAGCACAAAGATGAGGCACATCGACTTTACAACCAGTTGATTATCGATGAACAGGAAGGTCGCCGACTCGACATCGTCTTCGAGAGCAAGGATGGAAAGTATGTGACCGGTTTTTTGACAAGAGACATGTCAGAGCAAGTCGCCTCTTATATTTTTGCACATGTCGGAGGCGCCAAGTTCACAGGTTTAGTCCCACGTTCACTCTTACCAGCGGACTTAACAGATGAAGAAATCAAGATGAGCTATCGGTGGTACTTGGAGTCGCTCGATGAATGGAATAAACTTTGAAAAACCTCTCACAAATGTGAGAGGTTAGTTTGCTTTCTGTTGACTCCATTTGCCGATTTGATTTCGTCCGTTCCGTTTGGCGACGTAAAGACCGATGTCTGCCTTTTTGATTAGTTGGGCGGACGTGACGACCTTTCGTTCAGAAGTGCTCGATACTCCGATTGAAATGGTGACCTCAAGCGTCGATCTGTTAGGTAATTGAAACGGTTGTTTCGAAACTTCGGTCAAATAGCGATTCGCAATCGACATGGCTTGCGAAAGGTTGCAGTCGGCAAGTAAAACAGAGAACTCTTCTCCGCCGTTTCGGCAGACCATGTCATCTGCTCGCGCGATTCCAGAGAGACGTTGACCGAGCTCGACTAAAATTGCATCACCCGCATCGTGTCCATACGTATCATTAACTGATTTGAAGTGATCGATATCGATTAACAACAACGCAATCTCGTTCGGCGACGTGAACACTTCTTCATCGACGCGTTTCATTTCCTCATCAAACTGTCTTCTATTACCTAACCCCGTTAATGTATCCGTATAAGCCGCTTCTTTATATTTTGTGATAAGACGTTCAGAGCGTTCGATTTTTCGTATGCCACCATACACGATATGCAAAAAGAATCCTGCCGCGTAACCGATGAATAAAAACCAGATGAGTGTTATAAAATATGCACTTGGCTCTTTATAGTTCGTCATGTTGAGAATAGAGAAGAGTGCAATGAACGTAAGACTAATCATATTTACGATTCGAATATCTTGTGTCGGCTGGATCCGTTCGCGCATTCGTAAGAACAGAAATGCTGTTCCAGCTGCTACGGAATAATCTAGGAGTGTGATCAGAAGTAGTATTTCTCCGGGAACGATAAACGGAAGTAGGATAATACTCGTCACATACGTGATACGCAGACCAGATATCCCAAAGTACAAAGCAGAAATGATGAGTGGGACAAATCCATACTGAAAGTCCGCTTGAGCGTTCCAAAGTACACCATGAAGCGTGATGATCATAGAGAGTCCTGCTAGGAGGATGGAGATGGTCATCTGACGCCGAATCGGTAATTTATTTGTGAAACCGAGCTTGGTAAAACGTGAGATCAGATATAGACCAACGAGCAAAAGGCTCGCGTTGGCAATTAGGTTATTAATTAAGTTTGTAAGTGATAGCAATTAAGTTTTTCCTTCTTAAATTCTATATACAGGTTGAACTCACGGAAAGCAATCCCTTTTGTGGAGGAAAGATGTTTAGTGCTCTACTTTACTAAAATAACATTGCTTCACTAAAAGAAACCGTTTACAATTTCTGTGTAAGCGTTTTCTCAAAATAGTGCTACAAGGAGGGACCCTCATGGTCAAAAAGCAATGGAAACCCGTATGGGCAGTTGTGCTAACGTTTGCACTGATTCTGTCAATGTTTCCGATGCCGACGTCCGCTTTAGATAAAGGGAAGTCGACGCTTGTCGTCGTCCATTATCAAGAGGCGCCGGATAACGAAAAGGATTGGAACTTATGGCTTTGGGCGAACGGCCCAGATTACTTCCCGAACAAAGGCTTCACATTCAACGGGGAAGATGCATTCGGAAAGGTGGCGGCTTACGAATTCCCAGTCGATTCACCTGAAAAAATCGGTCTCATCGTCCGCACGGATAATTGGGACAAAGATAAAGGTTCTGAGAACGACCGCTTCATCACAAGCGATATGATTCAAGATGGCGTCGCCGAAGTGTGGATCAAGTCGGGCGATCCGACCATCTATACGTCGAACCCGGACGGGGAGACGGCTTCGATGGAAATCGATATGAAAGTTCATTATTTCCGTTACGACAATACATATACGGACTGGGGTCTTTGGGCTTGGCCGGACGGTGGGGACGGGCAGAGCATCGCCTTCGATGAGGCTGATGATTTCGGTGCCGTCGCGAACGTGAAACTCGCCAACCCGGAATCGAAGAAACTCATGGGCTTGATCACGAAAAAAGGAGAATGGACGGAGAAGGATGGGGAAGACCGATTCGTTCTCGGGACTGCGAAAGAGATTTGGCTCGTTGAAGGAGATTCGACAATCTACTATTCAGAGCCACAAATCGATCGCTCTCCAAAACTTGTCTCGTTCTCGGCGGACACGTTCCGTCAAGCGACACTCACAACGAATCGCGTCATCACGGAT
Source organism: Exiguobacterium sp. KJ 601 (assembly GCF_027161185.1). GTDB lineage: Bacteria > Bacillota > Bacilli > Exiguobacteriales > Exiguobacteriaceae > Exiguobacterium > Exiguobacterium profundum. Next base: position 516,755 of record NZ_JADHZG010000001.1, read on the forward strand.
GCGTTCATCGATGAATTGAGCGTAGACGGGGCAACGGTGGAATCGATTGAAAAAGCTAGCGACAAGTCGGTGACGATTCAATTCAAAACAGACATCGATTTAGCGAAAGTCATCAAAGCCTCGCACCCTGAGTTCGGAGAACAGACGCTCCAAGCCGGCAAAGTTCTTCGTTCGAAAGAATTCGATGCGAAATATGCATACGACGGTAAACTCGGTGTCACGTACCAAAAGTCGAAAACGAAGTTTGTCCTCTGGGCACCGACGGCTCAACAAGTCGAGCTCGAACTGTGGAACATGCCGACGAACCGACCGACGAACGACAAAGATATGAAGAAAGTGATTCAAATGAAGCGCGGTGAACGCGGCACGTGGGTGGCGGAAGTTCGTGGTGACCTGGACGGCATCGGTTATACGTACCAAGTGACCCATGCGACAGGGAAGGTCCGTGCGGTCGATCCGTATGCGACGGCTGTCGGCGTGAACGGTGACCAAGGTGTCATCGTCGATTTGAAAGAGACAGATCCAAAACGTTGGAATTCGATGAAACCGAAGTTGAAACAATCGACTGACGCGATCATCTATGAGACGCATGTCCGTGATTTCTCCATCTTTGATGTGAAGACGGACAAATACGACTCAGGCATCCAAAACAAAGGAAAGTATCTCGGTGTCATCGAACCAGGAACGCGTCTTCTCGTTGACGGAAAGAAAACGGCAACGAAGACGGGGCTCGACCACGTCAAAGATCTCGGCGTGACACACGTTCAGTTCATTCCGGTCTATGACTTCAACACGGCCTCCGTCGATGAGACGAATCCGATGGCGACGTACAACTGGGGATATGACCCGAAAAACTACAATGCACCAGAAGGGTCGTATTCAACGAATCCTTACGATGCGAAAGTACGTATCATGGAAATGAAACAGATGATTCAAGGGTTACATGACAACAATTTACGTGCCGTCATGGACGTCGTATACAATCACATGTTCGATGCGCAGGCGTCGAATTTGCACAAAATCGTACCGGGTTACTACTACCGTTACACAGCAGGTGGTGACTTCGCCAACGGTACAGGTGTTGGAAACGATACGGCATCTGAACGGGCGATGATGCAAAAACTGATCGTCGACTCTGTCGTCTATTGGGCAAAAGAGTATCATTGGGACGGATTCCGTTTCGACTTGATGGGAATCCATGACGTCGACACGATGAACAAAGTTCGTTCGGAGTTGAATCGAGTCGACAAGTCGATTCTCGTCTTCGGAGAAGGATGGGACCTCGGTACGCCGCTCGATGCTGAATTAAAAGCAAATCAAAAGAACGCCTACGACATGCCGGGTATCGCCCACTTCAATGACAACATCCGTGACGGCTTGAAAGGCAGCGTCTTCTTCGATGAGGACAAAGGATTCGTCAACGGAAAAGAAGGCATGGAAAATCGCGTGAAGACGGGAATCGTCGGTGAGATCGCGTATAACGACACGATTAAAGGATTCACGAAAGAACCGACGCAAGCCATCACGTACGTTGAGGCCCACGACAATCACACGTTATGGGACAAGCTGGAGTTGACGAACCCGATCGCATCTGAAGTGAACAAGACGAAGATGCACCGACTCGCTTCAAGCATCATTTTGACGAGCCAAGGGACGACATTCCTTCACGCCGGACAAGAGTTCATGCGTACGAAGGAAGGCGACCACAACTCGTACAAATCACCGGACTCGATCAACCAGCTCGATTGGAAACGGGCAGCCGACCGGAAGGCAGACGTCCAATACATGAAAGGCTTGATTGAGATGCGTAAAGCCAACCCAGGTCTTCGGATGACAAAAGCGAGCGATGTGAAACGATTCTTGACGTTCCACAAAGCGGAAGCGAACGTCATCACGTACACGATTGACGAAGATGCACCGGGTCAAAAGAACGACTTGTTCATCACGCATAACGCCAACCCGACGAATGTCCAAGTCAGCCTTCCAAAAGGGAACTGGAACGTGATTGTCGATGGCGACCGTGCCGGAACGAAGACAATCAAGCGTGCGACTGGAAAAGTAAGCGTGCCTGCATACAAGACGTTCGTCCTCGAACGGAAATAATCATTGACCCCACTTTGAAACGAGTGGGGTTTTCTAATGGAACAATTATGGTTAATTGGTAATTAATTCTTTACAAACTAGTTATTTTGTATGAACACGAGAACTTCCATTTGAAACTTCCATCTCTTTCGAAAGGAGAGATTGTATGGCGATTTTCAAAAATGGATTCATCGCGTCAATGGTGACGTCACGGATCTATTGTCAACTGGACGGATTCCCCCGTTCCATGTGAACTCGCTCCTGATTGAACAGTATCCGGATGCCATTTACGTACTCGATACAAAAGGTCGACTAATCGATTTGAACGAAAAGATGGGACTGCTGTCCGCTTGTGTCGAATGACCGAAGTGACGAATGTGTTAGATCAATATGCCGCCGAATACGAATCAAGTCCGACCATCGAAGCGCAAATGACCGCCCTCGAGCAGGAAGTGAGCGAAAACGAAGAAGTCACCGACTACATCGAACTCGTCCATCAGCCAGAGCGGTCTTGAGTACCCGACTTGTCTTCTGTGAGAATAGATAGTTGAAACAGGGGTCTCCTTTTCTCTAAGATGGAGAAAGAGAGAATCGAGTGAGGAGACCTTAGATATGAATCTGTATGAACAAGCGAGCGACTGGATGCGGCAATGGCATGACGACCCTTCCGAACGCCTCCGAGAAATCAAAGATGAAATTGAGCGCACGGGCACCTATTCATTGACGACGGAAGAGTTGTGTGAGGGTGCCAAGGTGGCGTGGCGGAATTCGAATCGTTGCATCGGCCGCTTGTTTTGGCAGACACTCCATGTGATTGACGCACGGGACGCCGATACGTTTGAGGCTGTCTACACCCATCTTGTCGACCACCTTCGGTTCGCCACGAACGGCGGAAAAATCCGTTCGACGATGACGGTTCTTCCGAACGAGTTCAAACTATTGAACACACAATTGATTCGGTACGCGGGATATGAGACACCTGACGGAATCATCGGAGACCCGATGTCCGTCACGATGACGAAGCGCGCGAAAGAACTCGGATGGGTCGGAGCCGGCACGCCGTTCGATATCCTCCCGCTCATGATCACGGACGGGCGAGACGTCCGCTTGTTTGAGTTGCCGAGTGAGGCCGTGCTTGAGGTGGACATTCGGCACGAGGATGTGGACTTGTTTGACGGACGGACCATCAAATGGCACGCAGTCCCAGCGATTGCGGATATGGAACTAGAGATCGGAGGTCTACGGTTTACCTCGGTCCCGTTTAACGGCTGGTATATGGAGACGGAAATCGGGGCAAGGAATTTGGCCGATACGGACCGTTATGATTTGTTGCCGCTCGTCGGACGGTCACTTGGGCTCGATACGACGAAAGAGCGGTCGCTTTGGCGCGACCGGGCACTCGTCGAATTGAACATCGCCGTCCTGCAATCGTTCGAGCGGGAAGGTGTGACCATTGTCGACCACCATACGGCTGCCAAACAGTTCAAGCGGTTCGAAAAAAACGAACGGGACGCGGGGCGTGACGTCACCGGGCAATGGAGTTGGCTCATCCCGCCTCTCTCTCCTGCGACGACGCACGTTTTTCACGAGCATTACGACAATCAGATCAAGACACCGAACCTGTTTGCTAGAAGTGGATGTCCGTTCTCAGGGTTTCGTCAGCTGGTAAAAGAGGAATTGAAAGGCTAGAACCGAGAGAAAGGATGATTGCTGTGGCAGTCCCACTTTGGAAACGAGCCGTCGCTGGTCAAATCGACCAACTCGTCTTTCAGACACCGGCAAAACTGATTGAAAAGGCCGTCCGTCAAAAGATTTGGCCAGACAAAGAAGTAAAACGGTATTACTTACCGACCGTCGTGACGATGGCCGGAGAAGTGTATTGTATGTTGTATCAAAACGGTCAGACGCTAGGAGACCGTGTCGTCGGAATTAAAGTCGTGAGTACGGACGGACGCCCGCTTTCACTGGAGCAAGTCGTCAAACGAACACTCTATAAAGACGTCGTCTACCCGGCGACGCTTGGGATTCCGCTCATCCGTGCACTTCAACAGATGAAGTCGAATAAAGACCTCGAGTTGCCGCATGATGAGTTCGCCCATACAAAATTGATCTCGACCAAATGAAGAGGAGCAGGGCGACCGTGTGTCGCTCTGTTTTTTCGTCCCGTTCGGTCGAGTAGGAATAGCGGCGGGAAATAAGGTATAATGGGATTGGACAAAAATGAACGACTATTGGAGGCTTTTTAGTTATGACAAAAATCGCATGGATTACCGACAGTATGGCCAACTTCTCTCAAGAAGAGGCAGCAAGTCTCGGTGTCGATATCGTTCCGATTCAATTGATCGTGGACGGGAACGGCTATAGTGAAACCAAACTCTCTCTCGAAGACCTACATCGGTATATGATTGACCAAAAGAAAGAAGCGAAGACGTCACAACCAATCTTCGGAGATTTCATCGCCCGCTACGAACGCTTGAAAGAAGAGGGATATGATTGTGCCATCGCCGTCCATTGCTCGAATGGATTGAGCAGTACGGCGAAAAATTCGAAAGCAGCTGCCGAAGCGGCTGACTTTACCGTGTATACCATCGACTCGCATGCCGCACTCGAGGCGCAACAAGAACTCGTCCGAATCGGGAAGGCCGCTGAAGCTGAAGGCAAGTCAGTAGAGGAAATCGTCGCCCTTCTCGAAGCATGGCGCGATAAGAAGAACTTCTTCATGATCATTGGAAACATGGAAACGATGCGCCGAGGCGGTCGCGTTTCTTCCGGTGAGATGTTCCTTGCGAACATCTTGAACATCAAGCCGATCATCACCCTCGATGAGACGGGGAAAGTCATCCCGTTCAAAAAGGCCCGTTCATTGAAGAAGGCTTATGCGGAGATGGTCGGTGAACTCGAACGTCGTCATGCGGAAAACGGTGTGAAGGACAACCGGGTGTTCGTTCAGACGGCTCTCGCACCGAATATGCAAGATGACCTCGTCGCACTCATCGAGTCGAAACTACCAGGTCTCGAAGTCGTACGGACTCGATTCTGTCCTTCGATTGCGGTACATGCAGGATTCGAGACGGTCGGTGTCTTGTGGCTCAACGCTTAATCAAGTAGGAGGAATGTAAGATGGAAGCAATGACAACCTTGACTGGATTGAATGAACGGATTGCGAGCACGGAACAGCTGCTCGTCTACGTGTCACATCCGGGATGCAGTGTCTGTCATGCGCTGAAACCTCAAATCGAAGAGATGCTCCATCAGTTTCCGAAAATTGAGGCGGTCGCGGTGGATTCGGACGAGGTGCCGGAAGTCGCAGGCGCCTTCTCCATCTTCACCGTTCCGGTCGTCCTCTTTTTCATCAACGGGAAAGAAATGCTCCGTCGGGCACGATTCGTGCCAATCGGCGAACTGACGCATCAACTCGAACGCATGCAAGAAATGAGACGAGCGTGAACAGGAGGCTGGAACATAACTAGCCGATTTTAAAGATTTGTGATAAAAACAGGGGACCGGTCACCGATTTTCGGTGGCAGGACCCCTCTTTTTAGTCCGAAATGCGTGCGCGAACCCATAAAAATGACAAGAGGCCTCCGTGAGCGACTTGTTCGCTCACGGAGGCCTCTTTCTTATGAATCTACTGGGTTATGTCCAGCCTCTTTCTTATTCTGCTGCTTGTGGGACGAGATAAATCAAGCCAAACGGGTTATGCAATAAGTTGTCGATGGTCGTCCGCTCGTCTTCTCCCATCTCGACCGTGAAGGCACGCCCGTCCTCGAAGGCGAAATGGTCGCCGTCGCCGAACATCGCGCCACCGGAGATGAGGTGGAAGTTGAACGAATGAATCACGTGAATGGCATCTTCAATGTCGAGTGTCATCGGTACGGCCACGTCCGCATGACCGAACGCTTTCATTCCCCATGACATATAGGCGTTCTCTTCTTCTGTGATGGCCGTGAGGAGCGAGTAGTCGAGTGCGAGGTCTTCTTCTTTTGACTCTTGCCACTCGTCTTTCGAGTAAGCGACACCAGCTGACTCGACCATGACCCCGAGTCCACCTGCGTTCAAGACGGCGTTGGCGGCACGGCGCGCCGCGGCGACGTCTGTCAAATCGTTGACGTCGACAATCAAGTAGACGACATGCGTGTGACGAGCGATTCCTTTCGCCACTTTCGGTGTGAATCCGCCAGAACTCGCGTGAAGCATCGCCTCGGCGAGGGCTGGGTCACGTTCCACGACTTCAACGGTGAACGCCTTGCCTGTCTCATCTTCGAGCAATAACAGACCGGCCATCGTGTAGCCTTCACTATGTAAACTGATTTGTTCGCTGACGCCTTCTGCGGAAGACCAGTTTCCGGGAATGGCGAGCATAACTTGTGTACGATTCATGTATATCATCCTTTTCTGCAAAAGTCAGGTCCCTCCTCAGGAGAGACCTGGTCTATCTCTTATTATGCCCTATTTTGGCATGAATTATTCTTGATATGTCTTCAATACTTCCTGAAGTGGGATTTGATCGATTTTTCGGCGGCTGATGAACGTACTCATAAAGAAGAGGAGAACGACAGCGCCAAGCGTATAGACGATATAGACCCATTCGAATTCAAGTGGGAGCACGAGTCCATAATCTTCTGCAAAGACGACGATGATGACCCGAAGCGTCAACAGGGCGATGGGGATGCTCAAGAGGGCAGAGATGAGCGCATAGATGAAGTAGCTGTTCAAAATCATGGAGCGGACTTCCCGTTTCTCATATCCCATCACCTTCAACAAGGAGATGACGTAATAGTTCTTCTCGACCGTCAGTGCCGTCAAGACGAACAGGATGCTGAAAGCGATGAGGGACGCCCCGCCAATCAAGACGTTCATCATGAAATTCATATATTGATTGATCGATTCGGACTGATCGATCAACCCTTGACGTGACAGGATGGTCAGATAGTCGGATCCGCTCGGACGCTCCGTCGCATAGATGCCGTTGAACAGGTCATCCGTCGCCCCGTCCGTGAGTAGTTCACTTAACGTCGTCCGGGGCAAGTAGGCGAAATCCCCGGAGAATTCATCGGCAATCCCGATGATGGGATAGGTCAACGTGTCCCCGTCGAGTGCGACATCGATGTCTTGACCCACATCGAGGCCGAGTTTTAGCGCGAGTGAGGAGGAGACGACAAGGCCGTCAGGTTCAACTGTCAACACATCCCCATCTTCGTTTTGGAGTGGGAACAAGGTGTTGTCGAAGTCTAGTCCCTTCAAGGTGATCAGGTTATCTTCGACAAAGGCGAACGGATAGGTGAGGAACGGTTCTTGTCCCGCTTCTAAAACCGGTGTCCCGTCTGTATACGCCTCGTATTCATACACCGCTTCGTTCAATCCGCCAACGGTCATACGGTCGACGGCGCCGTTCATCATGAGGGCGAAAACGATGAGAATCGTCGAGAAGAGGATCCCGAGAAAGAAGATGAGAAAACTCCCCGTGCTCTTGACGGCATACAAATATTTGAACTTCGTCTTGCCACTCGCCCGTCTCAACAGGCGACTGACAAGTCGACTGAGTCGATTCAATGAGACATTGTCCCGTGGTGACAAGAGGGCAAGGGCGCTCTCACCCATAATTTTATAGATGACAGCTCCTGCAACGAGCGCAAAGAAGAGGAGCGGGGCGAACACGGCTGTCACGAACACGAGTGGACTTTGGGCGATGGTGATGGACGGTAAAAGATAGAAGTCGAGATAGAGTTCTTTCAACGGGTTCGCGAAATAAAGCCCCAGGAAATAACCGATGATGAGCATAAAGAATGCGAAAACCAAGATGAGCACCAAGTAAGGCGATGCGATTTGCCGACGACTATAACCAATCGCCTTCAACAGTCCGATTTGTCCTCGTTCCGCCTCGAGCATATTCGAGATCAGGATGGCGACGATGATGACAGCGATAGAAACGATAAAGAGACTGAGTCCGAGCGCCATCGCCTTGCCGGATGAAATCTCACTGTAGATGGCACCACTTCGGATAATATTTTCCGTCTCCATGACCGAGACGACAAACGGGAGGTCTATGTCGGTCTTGATCGCTTGATCGGTCACCCCGGACAGTCGGAAAGACTCTTGCCCGATGAATGTTTCGAACGATTCATCCGTCATCAAGAGGAGGGTCTGTGAACCAGGGTCCAAGTTGAAGAAGTTATCATCGAAGAGTGGGAGCGTATAGTCCGGAAAAAAGACAAATCCACTCACCGTGAACGGTTTGCCGATGTCGATTGTGTCTCCGATGTCGATACCGTTCTCCTCTGCATATTTTTTATTGAGGGCGACTTCGTCATTCGCGCTCGGTCGATCACCGGCTTCGAGGTAGGAGCGGTTGATCGTGTCTGATTCTTTGACGATCAATCCCCGATGTTCAATATCATCGAACGTGTAGGTGATGGCTTTTAAGTCACGGAGTTCAATCGTAGCATCCGGCATCTCCTGTTCGACGGCAGCGATTCGCGATGCGATCAGACGATTGAAGACTTCCGCATCGGCTTGTTTGATGTCAGCCAATGTGAACGTTCCTGTTTCCGCGAGCGTGGCGATAGCGGGGTCGCGTAACTCCTCTTCCGTCACCCGATTGAGCATGTCAATCGCAAAGTCTTCCTGATTCGATTCTTCCAGATACTCTTCAGTCGGGACCTCGATTCCACTGATGCCATAGAACATCATCGTGTACGTGAGTGAACTCATGACGATGATGATGGCGATGGCGAGGAGTTGCATCCACTTCCGATTTAATGTCTTCCAGACGTTTTTATACAGCATGTCGCCACCCCCTTATCCCCAATGGATGTCACGTGCCGCGACCCGGGTCTCATGATGGGTCACCTCCACGATTCGACCGGAGTTCATCTTGATGACATCGTCCGCCATCTCACTGATTCCATTATTGTGTGTGATGACGACGACTGTTTTTTGATACGTCTTGTTCAATCGTTCCAATAGTTCGAGTACTCTCTTCGAATTTTCCTCGTCGAGTGAGCCCGTCGGTTCGTCACAAAAGATGATGGCGGGATTTTTGGCGAGGCTGCGGGCGACGGAGACACGTTGCTGCTCACCGCCCGATAGTTGATAGGGGTATTTATCACGTGCCGCTGTGAGCCCAACTTGTTCGAGCAATTCATCAATCGGCAGCGGGTCTTTCGTTAAGTCAGAACCAATTTGTACGTTCTCATAGACGGTCAAGTTTTGAAGAAGGTTGTATTGTTGGAAAATGAAGCCAAGATGGTCGCGTCGAAAAGCAGTCATCTGATCGACGGATAGGTCGGTCAGCACGGTGTCGCCGAACGTGATCTTACCTGAGGTGACCGTGTCGAGTCCGCTGATGACGTTGAGCAGTGTACTCTTCCCGCTCCCGCTTGGACCGAGGATCACGACGAACGCGCCATCCCGGATGGTGAGGTCGATGTCTTTCAAGGCGGCCGTTTCCACGTCGCCTGTCTTATAGATTTTGCTGACGTTCCGTAGTTCGATCATGCCACACACGCCTCCTTTATTTGTTATCTAAGGTATACCCTTTTCGAGAAGTGATTGGACGAGCTACACATAGGATGTTTTGAAAAAATAGTGAAACCGCTTCACCTGTGATAAAATAATATAACCAGGTACTAAAAACTTTTTTTAAGGGAGAACTCTTTATGAAGATTGCTTACATCACGGACAGTACGATTGTCCTTCCAGATGCATTAGCGCAACATCCTGACATCCACATTGTCCCGCTCTATGTCGTCAAAGGGGACCAGCCGTATAAAGATGGAATCGAAGTCGATGCGAAAACGGTTTACGAGTGGATTGACGCGGGAGAGCGCGTCTCGACGAGTCAGCCCGCGATCGGGGATTTCGTCACACTCTATGAAAAATTGAAAGAAGAGTACGATATGGGCATCGCGATTCACCTATCGTCTGACCTGAGTGGGACGTATTCGGCGTCCGTTCAAGGGGCTGAGATTGCGGAGTTCAAGTTGCTCGCCTTCGATTCACGGGCAGGTATCTATACGATGGGACTCATGTTCGAGGAGTTGATTGAACGCGTCGAAAGAGGCGATGCGCTTGAAGACGTGGAAGCATACATGAAGAAGCGCGTCGAGGACGTCCGCATCGAATTGACGCTTCAAAACTTGACGCAGATGCAAAAAGGCGGTCGAATCTCTAAATCGAAGGCGCTCATCGGGAACATGCTTCAATTGAAACCTGTACTTCGATTCGAAGACGGTTTGATTGTCCCGTATCAAACGGTCCGCACATACAAGAAAGCACAAGCCCATTTGTTCGAAGTGTTACGTGCGGCAATCGAGTCCGGTGAATGTCAGGACGTCTCGATTTTCCACGGAAATGTCCCTGAGCTTGCTGAGGAGTGGAAAAAACAACTCGGTGACACGATTCCGGTCAGAGTTGATACACTCGCACCACTTCTTGGGGCGCATACGGGATCCGGGTCAATTGGAATTTCTTATTTGAAAGCGAAATAATGATTAAGGGCGGTCCTCCTACGAGGATCGCCCTTTTACGTATTCTTTTGTTTCCGCAAATAGAGAAGTGTGATAGTGAGCGAATAGATGATCAAAAACGTGATCAGAAATAGAGAAAAGTCCATGGTTAGCCCCCTTTATCCAAGTTGTTGCCGACATCTAGAAAAGCGAAACATCAAATTGGGAATCATTTCAATATTTCATTGTCTCAACTTTCAAACAATTGCTGGAATGTTTTTGCATTACGGGTCATACTAGAAAAAATGAACGAGAAAAGGGGGGAAGACGATGCGATTTCGGAAGTACCTAGTTCGGAGCTGGTTCGCGTGGACGCTCGTCTTCACGGGAGTGACGTATTTGACTTTCCAGAACCTTGAGGCGTTCGACTGGCCGTTGTTTTGGTTCATCTATACGCTTGGGGCATTGTTCGTCATGAATCCTTTAAAGCGCAGGCATCTTCACTTCACGTTCCATGAGATGTTTGTCTTTATCACATTCTTTTTATACGGACTGGCGCCCGCACTGTTGATGGGGCAATTGCTCCTCTTCACGTTTCAGGCGCGAGCCTTCAATCGTCGCGTCGGGCGACGACGGTTCCTTCATTTCTATCCGCTCAACACGGTGATTGAATGTCTGCTCGTTCTGTTGCCGGGGCTCGCCTATATCGCTCTCGGTGGACGGATCGGAGAGCCGATTCATTTGATGCAACAAGGCGTGGCGATGTTGGCGTTTTTAGGCACCTTGTTCCTCGTCTTGACGATGAGTTTTGCTTTATCCTACTTCATGGTTGGAGAACGGATCCCGTTCCCGATTATGTGGCGATTGATTCGCTTTGATTGGCTCGTCGTGTCACTCGAGCTTTTGTTCTCGATGATTGCCATCGAGTCGTATCTCGTCTTCGGTTATGTCGGACTCATCGTCACGTTCTTCGTACTATCTGTCCTAAAGATGACGATGTCGAAAGCGACGGAGACGGAAGAAACCAAGTCGAGAGTCGATCAAGTCGAACGCTTGAAAGAACAGCTGTACCGCGTGGACAGCGAGCAACTGTTGATTGAAAAGTTTTGGAACGGTCTACGTGATATCGTCGAAGTGGAGCGTGGTTGGCTACAGGTCAATCGAAAAGGGGAGCGGACGTTTTATGATATGACCGGTCGCGTCATCCCGAGTGTGCCGGATGCCTTCACGATTGAACGGTATCATGATGAGGACGAACCGTGTTTCGTCTATGACTCGCTCCATGAATGGCATCCTGAATTGCAGCGAAACCAACAGGAACTACACCATTCGGCGCTCGTCATCCAACCCGTTTGGGGAGCGGAGACGGCGGTCAGCTGCATGGTATCGACGACGGCAAACGGGGCATACGAAACTCCGATTGCGGTTGAAGTGAACCGCCTCCTCAAGACGTTATCTTGGTCAATCGAACGCATCGATGAACGCAAACGTTTGCAACACGAGAGTTTGACAGATCCGTTAACGGGATTACATAATCAGCGGGCACTACGACGTTGGACGAAAGAACGTTTGAACGATGTGGCGTCCTATCCGCTCTCTGTTTTCTTGATCGATTTGGACCACTTCAAATCGATCAATGACACATACGGGCATGCATTCGGGGACGAGGTGTTGATTGAAGCAGGTCAACTCTTTACTCGCAATGTTCGAGCGACGGACTTGGTGACGCGCTACGGAGGCGAAGAGTTCGTGTTCGTCTTCCCGAGAATGGATGAGGCGGCCGCCAATCTGGTCGGTGAAAAGATACGAAACGCCTTGAAGCGCCATGATTTTGGGACAGAAGGCACGCGCATCACGGTGACGGCGAGTATCGGGATTGAAACGATTTATGAATATGAAGACCTCGATACAGTCTTGCGACATGCGGACCGGGCCATGTATGTCGGGGCGAAATTTAACGGGCGAGATCGTGTCGCCCACTATCATGATCTGTCGACAGAGGTCAGATGAAAGGAGGATCCCCAAAATGGTGGATCCTCCTTTCGTATGAAATGATTATGAGTTCGTATTATAAAGTTCAGATTCAACCGCATGAACGGCGGCTGACCAGGAGCCATAGCGATGCAAGATCGCTTTCGTTGAAGGTTTGTTGTTGCGCTTTGCCCATTCACGGTAAGCTTCGAATGAGAGCGAGAAGCCCATTTCCTGAATGGCTTCACGAAGGGCGTTCGAGAGTTCTGTTTTCGAATAGGTCACACTCGCCTCAAGTCCTGCCTCGGCACAGGCATCATGCCACGAACCGAACGTCTTGACGATATGATAATGGCTCGGTGCCTTCGGATGGAGCTTTCGCCATTGCTGATACTTCTTCAAGGTGATGATCGAGCCCATGTCTCGCGAATAAATGGCGAGCGTCTCGATGATGTCCTCGCGTGTATACTTCGGCATTTTGTCTGGCAATTCGACGGTTGACTCTCCATGCCATTCATAGCCTGCGATGGCAAGTGCCTCAGCCCATGACCCGAACTGACGAATGATCGACTCAGGAGACGGCCAATTCTGTTCCATTGCGAAGCGGCGATAGACAGAACGGCGTGGACGTTCCTTCAACAAGTCCCCGAGAAGACGAATGCAATGGATCATCCTTTGCTGTTCGGTAGACAAGTGATGGGATTTAGTGGATAGCGTTTGATTCAATGATGGTTCCTCCTTCCATGGACTCAAATCTGAACCGACAAAGATAAAAAAATGCTCCTACAATCATACTATCGGATTGTTTTTCGGATTTATTAACGTGATTTTGAAAAATTTTAAACAATTCCTAGGAATTGGATAGGACTAAAGTCGCAGTTGATAATTTCAAAAAATGGTAACAGTTCTATTACAAATTAAATCGAATTTCGAGAGAAATGTAAACATAAAGTTTTAATCACCCAAATTTGTAATATTTTTATAAAAAAGTACCCAGCTGGAGAGTTGGGGTCATCGCCTTCGCTCCAGATGAGTACCCTTCTATAATAAATTTAATTTTCAGACTAATCAATCAAATATTGAAATTACGGCAAAAAAATTTTAATGGCTGGTCAATGAAAGACCGATTCTGCTAAAATAGCCGCATTGAGTGAAAAACAGAAAAGAGGATCATCACTATGACAGTTTGGTTATTTTATACGTTACTTGGATTGATTCAAGGGTTCACAGAGCCCATCCCGATTTCATCGAGCGGACATCTTGTCATCTTCCAAGAACTATTTAACATTGACTTGCCGGGATTGTCATTTGAAGTTTTCGTAAACTTTGCATCGCTTCTTGCGGTTTTAACAATCTATCGTCAAGACGTCGTTCGTCTCATCATGAGTTTGTGGACGTTTTTATTTAAGAAAGACCGTTCGGATGAGACGATGGTCGACGTGAAGTTCATCGGGCTGTTACTTGTCGCGACCGTTCCGGCCGGTGTGCTCGGTGTCCTGTTTGGTGACTGGATCGCCGAGGTGCTCGGTGGCGTGGCGACAGTCGGCTATACACTCATCATTACGGGACTCGCCCTCTGGTTCATCCGGAATATGCGAGGAAACAAGGGCGACGGTGGCATTACGCTACGTGACGCCGTATTGATCGGACTTGCTCAGGCCGTGGCGCTCATTCCTGGGATCAGCCGTTCCGGAGCGACTATCGTTATGGCGATGCTCCTCGGAATCAAACAGGAATCCGCGCTTCGGTTCTCGTTCTTCCTGTTCATTCCGATTAGTCTCGGGACGATGATCTTGGACGGTCCGACGTTGTTCACAAACCCAGACACGCGTGATTTGTTCGGTCCGCTCCTTTTGGCATTTATCGCATCATACGTGTTGACGGCCATTTCATTGAAGTGGTTCCAGCACATCATGGCAAAAGGCGAATTGAAGTATTTTTCATATTACTGCTGGATTGTCGGGCTTCTCGTCGTCCTCTTTCTCGCATAATCGAGGCGCTACTCTCACGAGTAGCGTTTTTTGTTTTGCGAAATAAAAACAATTGCGATACAGTAAACCTGTACAAACAAATATTCCTTCGGGGTCGGGTGAAATTCCCAACCGGCGGTGATGGGCCTATGCCCTAAGTCCGTGACCCGGGCGCACGTGTGCGAACGGTGGATCTAGTGAGACTCTAGAGCCGACAGTATAGTCTGGATGGGAGAAGGAACAAAAAACAGGTCCACGTGACCTGTGCTTCGTCGTACGCTTTTCTGTATAGAAAACGTTTATTTGGCTTGCCAAAATTCGACGAAACCCTCCCACCAAGACCCTAAGGACTGCTCCTTAGGGTCTTTTGTTTGTACGGAAAAAGGAGGGAGAACGATGAAACAGTACATGGAACAGGCCATTCAATTGGCGAAATCAGCCGATGGACAGACCGGTGTCAATCCACTCGTCGGTGCCGTTCTCGTGAAAGACGGACGTATCGTCGGAATGGGTGCCCACCTTAATGCGGGCGAACCACATGCTGAAGTGCATGCGATTCGAATGGCCGGTGCGGCTGCATCCGGGGCGACTTTATATGTCACGCTCGAACCGTGCTCGCATCACGGTAAGACACCGCCGTGCGCCGATTTGATTGTAGAATCGGGCATCAAACGTGTCGTCGTCGCCATGAAAGATCCGAATCCACTCGTCGCAGGCAATGGGATCGTGCGCCTGCAAGCGGCCGGTGTCGAAGTCGATGTGGGTCTGCTTGAAGAAGAGGCGCGTGCCTTGAATCCGGCATTTTTGCGGTCGCTTGAGACGAAACGACCATACGTCATCTTGAAGACGGCAACGAGCCTCGATGGGAAAGTTGCCTTAGAGACGGGGGAGAGTCAATGGGTGACGAGTTCGGAAGCCCGTCGTGATGTGCATGAACTTCGTGCCACGGTCGATGCGATTTTGACCGGGATTGGAACGGTGCTCGCGGATGACCCATCGCTTACGGTTCGATTGGACCGCGTGACGCGACAGCCGAAACGAGTCGTGCTCGACCGTGACCTGAGGTTACCGCTCGCTAGTACGTTAGCACGTACCGCCGAAGACGTCCCGGTGCTCCTCTTCACTTCGTCAGATGAGGCAGAACGACGTGAACGAGCTCAAGCCGTCGGTATCGAATTATTCGATTATACGTCACTCGGCACGGTTCTTGAGACGCTATACGCAAATGGGATTGGGCGTGTGTTGATCGAGGCCGGACCGACGCTTGTCACCTCACTTCTTGACGGAGACTACGTGGATGAATGGGTCGCCTATCAATCACCACGGATGTTCGGTGGGAAGCATGGCGTCTATCGCTCACAGCAGGAAGGGACGATCGATGGGATATCCCGTTTTACGATTCATCAGGTCGAAACGATTGGACCCGACCTGAAAGTCGTCCTTCGAAAGGGGGCGCTCTGATGTTCACGGGAATCGTAGAAGAAATCGGAGCGGTCAAAGCGGTCAAGCGCAACGGACCATCTTTACGACTCGTTTTGTCCGCTGTGAAAGTGCTTGAGGATGTGAAGCTCGGGGACAGCATTGCCGTGAATGGGATCTGTCTCACGGTGACGACGTTCGATGACGCGACGTTCTCTGTCGATGTCATGCCAGAAACATTGAAGGCATCGAGTCTAGATGGGGTCAAGCCTGGAACACCTGTCAATCTCGAACGAGCGATGCCGGCGAACGGACGGTTTGGCGGACATTTCGTATCCGGTCATGTCGACGGGGTCGGGCGAATCACGAAGAAACGTCCTCTCGCGAATGCGGTCTATGTTGATATCCAGTGTGACCGCGCGCTCCTTTCCTACATTGTCCCGAAAGGCTCGATATCTGTAGATGGAACGAGTTTGACTGTGTTTGACGTGTCAGAGCGTGGGTTTACCCTGTCCTTGATTCCACACACATACAGCGAGACCGTGCTTGGGATGAAACAGACGGGTGATTTAGTCAATTTAGAATGTGATCTGTTAGCAAAATATATGGAAAAGGTCGTCGGGCAGTCGAAGATGACGCTCGAGTCTTTGGCGGAACAAGGATATGGAAAGGCGGGATGGTAATGTTTGATTCGATTGAACGGGCGGTTGAGGAACTGAGACGAGGACGTCCCATCATCGTCGTGGATGATGAGGACCGTGAGAATGAAGGGGACTTTGTCGTACTCGGTGACAAGATGACACCGGAAACGATGAACTTTTTGATCACGGAAGGGAAAGGACTCGTCTGTAGCGCCGTAGCAGAAGAAGTGGCAGTTCGTCTCGACCTCGCGCCGATGGTGACGAACAGTACAGACCCACACGGTACCGCCTTCACGGTCAGTGTCGACCATATCGATTCGACGACTGGTATCTCGGCGAGTGAACGGTCTCACACCGTTCGTGAGTTAGCGAACCCATCGTCCCATCCATCCGATTTTCAACGTCCGGGACATCTGTTCCCGCTCATTGCGAAGAAGGGAGGCGTCTCCGTTCGCCGAGGTCATACCGAAGCGTCTGTTGACCTGGCGCGACTCGCAGGAAGTGAGCCGGTCGCGGTCATCTGTGAAATCATTCGAGAGGACGGGGAGATGGCACGCGTACCTGATTTGGTACAAGTCGCTGAACGCCACGGGTTGGCATTCATCACTATCGAAGCGTTAGTCCGATATATGGAGGAGAACCTCGTCACACGTGTTGCGGACGTGTCCCTACCTTCCTCAAAAGGAACGTTTCGCATGATAGGGTATGAGAATCGAATGGACCGTGAAGAGCATGTGGCGCTCGTGACGGAGACACTTGAGGAGGTCCCGCTCGTTCGCATTCACTCCGAATGTCTGACCGGTGACGTCTTCGGTTCGTTCCGATGTGACTGCGGTCCGCAACTGGACACGGCGATGGCACGAATCGAGCAGGAATCGGGCATCGTGCTCTATATGCGTCAAGAAGGGCGAGGCATCGGACTGTTGAACAAACTGAAGGCGTACGCCCTTCAAGAGAATGGATTGGACACGGTCGAGGCGAACGTGGCACTCGGGTTTCATCCGGACCTTCGGGACTATCGGGTGAGCGCGGCGATGCTTCGTGATCTTGGCGTCACCCGTGTCCGGCTCATGACGAACAACCCCGATAAAGTCGATGCCTTGGAATCATGTGGCATCACAGTCGTCGAACGCGTTCCGATTCATGTCGGTGCGCATGAAGCAAACGAATCGTATCGCCTGACGAAACAACTCAAAATGAATCATATTGGAGGAACATGGACATGACCTATACATTTGAAGGAAACTTAGTTGGAGAAGGCTTAAAGATTGGAATCGTCGTCGGACGGTTCAACGACTTGATCACGATGCGTCTGCTTGACGGGGCGAAGGATGCCTTGAAACGTCATGGAGTGAAGGAAGAGGATGTGTCGCTCGCCTTCGTCCCAGGAGCATTTGAACTCCCGCTCGTCGCGAAAAAAATGGCGATGAGCAAACAATACGACGCGGTCATCACGCTCGGAGCCGTCATCCGTGGTGCGACCCCGCATTTTGATTACGTCTGTAACGAAGCGGCAAAAGGGATCGCCCAGGCGAGCTATCAATCCGAAGTCCCGGTCATCTTCGGCGTGTTGACGACGGAGACGATTGAACAGGCGATTGAGCGTGCAGGAACAAAAGCAGGCAACAAAGGGTGGGAAGCGGCGACTTCTGCCATCGAGATGGCCAATCTGTTAAAGCAAGTCTAATCAAAACCGGGTGACAATCACCCGGTTTTTCAAATGGTTGAACTAGGATGAAAAAACTGAAAAATGGGTAAAATAAGTGCATGGAACGAATGCATGTATTTGAACGATAAGGGAGGTTTGGCACATGGCAACTTCGCACGAATCATTGACGTTACAGTTACAACAACAAGAGCGACTCCATCACCTGCTTTCGTCACTCCTCAATCGCTTTTTAACGACAGAGATTGCGGATTTCAAAAAGCGGGTTGACCAATCGCTAGCCGAACTTGGACATTATTTCGCGGTCGACCGCGTCTATGTCTTCGATTACGATTTTACGAATCAAGTCTGCCATAACACGTTCGAATGGTGCGCCGAAGGAATCACGGCTGAAATGGACAATCTTCAAGACGTGCCGATTGATGTGCTGCCCGAGTGGGTGAATATCCATGTGGCGGGTGAGACGATGTATATTCCACGGGTCGCCGATCTACCTGAAGGGAGCGACGTCCGCGCCATCTTAGAACCGCAAGCGATTCAAAGTTTGCTCGCGGTCCCCATGATGCAAGGGAAGTCGTGTCAGGGATTTGTCGGGTTTGATTCCGTCGTCTCGGAACGGACGTACACGGAGTACGAACAACAGGCGCTACAAGATTTCAGCAATGCGCTGCTCGGGGCGGTCGAGCGACACCGCATCGAGGCCGGGCGGGAAGAAGCGCAGCGGGTCCTCGCCGAGCGTGAAAAAGAATTGATCGATTATCAAGAGGGGCTTGTCCGCACGCTGTTACGTTTGTCCGCACTCCGTAACAACGAGACGGGGAACCATATCGAGCGGGTGCAGGATTTGTCGACGCTGTTCGCGACGATTTTATACGATCATCACCATCCGGAAGTGTCACCGCTCTTCATCGAAGGAATCCGTCTCGCGGCACCGCTCCACGATATCGGCAAAATCTCTGTTCCGGACGCAATCTTACTCAAAGCGAATCAACTGTCCGACCAGGAATGGGTATTCATGCGCGACCATGTGCGTGTCGGCGGCGAAGTGTTGAAGGATTTGCAGACACAGTTCCCTCAGAATTACTTCATTCAAATGGCCTATCACATCGCACTGTATCATCACGAGCGCTGGGACGGCACCGGGTACAACCAAGGACTGAAAGGGGAAGACATCCCGCTCGCGGCTCGAATCGTCACCATCATCGACGTCTATGACGCACTACGGACGGTCCGACCGTATAAACCGGCCTATACTCATGAGGATGCGATTCTTGCGATGCGAGACATGGAAGGAGCGTTCGACCCGACTTTGTTCGAATTATTCCTGGTTCATCAAGAAGAAATCGCCATTATGTTCGATCAGACATTTAAAGCACACTAAAAAGGAGACGTCCCCTCGGGGAGCGTCTCCTTTTTGATTAGAACGTTTCAGATGTTGT
This sequence comes from Exiguobacterium sp. KJ 601, assembly GCF_027161185.1. GTDB lineage: Bacteria > Bacillota > Bacilli > Exiguobacteriales > Exiguobacteriaceae > Exiguobacterium > Exiguobacterium profundum. The sequence continues at coordinate 536,390 of NZ_JADHZG010000001.1, forward strand.
TTTCGCTTGCATGTGGAGTTGGATGTAATCCGGGCCACCTGCTTTTGAATCCGTACCTGACATGTTGAATCCACCGAACGGCTGATAGCCGACGATTGCGCCTGTGCAACCACGGTTGAAGTAAAGGTTCCCAACGTGGAAGTTTTGGCGAGCGTATTCTTGATTCATACGGTCACGTGTGAGGACCGCCCCTGTCAAGCCGTACTCTGTGTTGTTCGCGATATCGATTGCTTCTTTGAAGTCTTTCGCTTTCGTGAAGGCGACGATTGGTCCGAAAATCTCTTCTTGCATGAGGCGTGCTTTCGGGTCGACGTCTGCGACGACAGTCGGCTCGATGAAGTAGCCTGTTGAATCGTCTGCTTTCCCACCTGCGACGATGCGTCCTTCTTCTTTTGCGACATCGAAGTACGATGTGATCTTCTTGAAGGCCGATGCGTCGATGACTGGTCCCATGAAGTGTTCGTTCTTCTCTGTGTTTCCGACAGAGAGTTCGTTCGTGAGTTCGACGACACGGTCGAGTACCGTATCATACACGCTGTCGACGATGACGGCACGTGAACAAGCCGAACATTTCTGACCAGAGAAACCGAATGCCGATTTCACGATCGATTGTGCAGCGAGCTCGAGGTCGGCTGATTCGTCGACGACGATCGTATCTTTTCCACCCATCTCCGCGATCACGCGTTTGAGCCAAATTTGACCTTCGTTCAATTTAGACGCACGTTCGTTGATGCGGAGTCCTACATCACGCGATCCTGTGAAGCTGATGAAGCGTGTTTTCGGATGATCGACGAGATAGTCCCCGACTTCTGCACCCGGTCCCGGGATGAAGTTGAGCACGCCTTTTGGAAGACCTGCCTCTTCCATCACTTCGACGAATTTCGCAGCGACGATCGGCGTCGTCGAAGCTGGTTTTAAGAGAATTGTGTTACCGGCGACGATGGCCGCAACTGCTGTACCGGCCATGATTGCGAATGGGAAGTTCCATGGGCTGATGACGATCCCGACCCCGAGTGGGATGTAGTCATACCGGTTGTATTCGCCTGGGCGGCTCTCCACTTTCTTGCCTGGTTTGAGTTCGAGCATTTGACGTGCATAATATTCCATGAAGTCGATTGCTTCCGCTGTATCCGCATCTGCCTCGTTCCACGGCTTACCCGCTTCTTTGACGAGATAAGCCGAGAACTCGTGCTTACGTTTGCGGACGATGTTCGCTGCTTTGAACAAGACGTCGGCGCGGACAGCCGGGTCGACATGGCGCCATGAGTCAAATGCTGTGAGTGCTTCTTGCATCGCACGTTCTGCGAGCTCTTGGTTCGCTTTTGACACGCGACCGATCACTTCTTCTTTGTTAGCCGGGTTGTAAGACGTGATTTTACCTTCCGTCGTAACCTTTTCCCCACCAATTACGAGCGGATAGTCTTTCCCGAGCTCACCGTTCACTTTCTCGATTGCCGCTTGGATTGCTTCGGCATTCTCTTTTTGTGTAAAGTCTGTGAATGGTTCATGTTTGTATGGAATCATTCTCGTTCCCCCTTAAAGTGATGTTGAGCGTTAAAGCGCTTACGTCTGTATTGTATCGAAATTATCGTAGAAATCCTAGTGAAACAATTTTCCAGAAACACATGGCATTGGAGCAAGAAATCGAGACGTGATAGGATGGGGGAGAACACGGCTTTAGAAAGGACGAACAACATGAAAAAATGGTTCATTCCGCTACTCCTCGTCTTCATGCTCGGGGCATGTGGGAACGAGGAAGAGACGGTGGTAGAAGAGACAGACCGCGCATTGCCGGATGCTGTCACGAACGTGTACGCAGACTATCAGACGGCACTTGAGTCTGGAGACGCTGAGGCACTCGCATCAATTGATTATGCTGGCCGGTTGACCGAGATTCCGGCGACTGGTGCCGTCACCCGTCAATTGTCTCCTGGTGAGATTTATAAGAGCTGGGTCAACGAAGAGGAAGACGTGGCGTTCCTTGTCCATGAGATGATCGATGAAGAAGGGAACCCGCTCCCGAACCGACTCAGTAAAATCGCTGTGAAGGAAGGGGATGAGTGGTCACTCGTCATCACACCCGTCGCTTTACCAAAAGACGTGATTGCCGAGGTCGGAGAGTTACTCATCGGTGTCCAGGCGAACGAGTACGGAGTGAATGCCGAAGCGAACGCCCGTCTCGCTGAGATTCCGGAAGATGAGGCTGGTCCGATCTATGACCAAGTCAACGCAAAGACGGACTATATGGCGCTCGAGGCAGACAATAACGTCTTCCTGCTCATGGCGGAAACGTTGACGGTCGAGGAGAACCAAACCATCATGACCGACTATTTCAAAGCGTATGAGACGTGGTACACCGATAACGAGGAGACGCTCCGAAAAGCGGCTGCAACGGAAGATCCAGTCGAGTATATCGAAGTGCTTGACCCGTTAAAGACAAAATTAGAAGAAGCGATCGATGGCTATGACGAACAACTTGTCGACCCATCGTTTGGCTAAGGAGGAACAGCAGATGCTCGCACCAACATTTTCATTACCGAACCAAAACGGAGAGATGGTTTCATTAAAGGACTATCTCGGTAAGAAAGTCGTCTTATACTTCTATCCTCGAGATTCGACACCTGGTTGCACGACCGAGGCATGCGATTTCCGCGATGCGTTGCCGAAGATGGAAGGCGCGGTCGTCCTTGGGGTATCGGCCGACAGTCAAAAGAAACATCAAAACTTTATCGCCAAGAATGACCTCCCATTTGATTTACTCGTGGACGAGGAACATGAAGTGTCCGAGCTTTACGGCGTCTGGCAGTTGAAGAAAAATTACGGGAAAGAATATTACGGCATCGTCCGTTCGACTTTCTTGATCAACGAGGACGGCTATATCGAACAAGAGTGGCGCAACGTCAAAGTGAAAGGTCACGTCGAAGAAGTCGTGGCTGCCATTCGTTCGTAAAACGAGAAACTGAAGGAAAGGTCATGAACGGTTTCAGACTGTAGACAACGCATGGGTCTACAGTCTTTTTTTGTGCCCAAGCTAGGCACGGCTCGCTTTCCTAGAGGCAAGGCAAGCAGGGAGCCGCATCGCGACTCGGTCGCTGCTATCAAACCGCTTCGAGCGTGCTTTATACGGTTGCAACCACTCCATTTCTGATTGAGATGTAGTCTATCGATTAACGGTTCGTATTGATCATGAAATCCAGGCTCATGCAGTTGAATATATATTACAATCATATTTCGAAATAAATTTTAAGAAGCTTTTAAGATTAAGGGTTCAGGGAAAATATTACAATTATATAACGTGTTGAAAACGCTTTCTTTAGGCGGTGTACCTTGACTCGATTGTGAATGTTCTGAAAAATATAGGGAGAGCGCTCAAATCAAGAACGTAGGAGGAGAGCAACACGGTGAATCAAATTGAAAGTTGGCTGACGAGTTTATCCAATCTCGTCTGGGGGCCACATTTACTCATATTACTCGTCGGGACAGGGATTTTCCTGACCGTCCGTCTCGGATTTATCCAAGTGACGCGACTTGGGGTCGGTCTGAAAGAGGCATTTATACCAAAACCAGAACAACCGAAGAAAAAGCAACGTGGGGACATCTCGCATTTCCAAGCACTTATGACGGCATTGGCGGCCACGGTCGGTACCGGAAACATGGTCGGTGTCGCGACGGCGATTGTCCTCGGGGGACCGGGTGCTGTCGTTTGGATGTGGTTATCTGGTTTCGTCGGGATGGCGACGAAATACGCTGAGGCTATCCTGGCGGTCAAATATCGTGTCGTCGATGAACGCGGTGAGATTGCCGGGGGTCCGATGTATTACTTAGAACACGGACTAAAGAAAAAGTGGCTCGGCGTCTTGTTCGCCGTCTTTGCATCGGTCGCAGCCTTTGGGATTGGGAACGGGGTCCAAACGAACTCGATCAGTCTCGCCTTGAACAATTCGTTCAACATCCCAATGGTTGTGACAGGGATCATCATGATGGCGGTCACGGCATTCGTCATCTTAGGTGGTGTCAAATCAATCGGAAAAGTCGTCGGAATCTTCGTCCCGTTCATGATTTTCGCATATGTCGGGAGTGGGCTCGTGATTCTCATCATGAACCTTGAATTGGTACCAGGTGCCTTATCGACAATGTTCTCGAGCACATTCAGTGCCGAAGCCATCGGCGGGGGTGCGTTAGGTGCCGCGATTCGCTACGGGGTCGCGCGCGGTGTGTTCTCTAACGAGGCAGGACTTGGATCTGCACCGATTGCGGCCGCGGCAGCGAAGACCGACTTCCCGGGACGTCAAGCACTCGTTTCGATGACACAAGTGTTGATCGACACACTCATCGTCTGTTCCATCACGGGACTCACAATCGTCATGAGTGGTCAATATACGGAAGGGCTTGAAGGGATTGCCTTGACGCAAGCCTCGTTCGCTTACTTCTTAGGACCTATTGGTGAAATCATCGTGACGATCTCGCTTGTCTTCTTCGCCTACTCAACCGTCCTCGGTTGGTGTTATTACGGGGAACGTTCAGCGTATTATTTACTCGGGGAAAAAGTGATCGTCCCATATCGTGTCCTCTACATTTTAGTCGCGGGACTCGGTGCGATGACGACGAACTTGAATTTGATCTGGTCCATCTCGGATGTGTTCAACGGTCTCATGGCTATCCCGAACTTGATTGGACTCTTGTTCCTCTCCGGTGTGGTCGTCGCCGAGACAAAACGATTCGAACTCGAACGGAAAAAAGAAGGGCAGTCCTCTGCCGCTTGATGAGAAAACCCGCCGGACAGCACGTGTCGGCGGGTTTTTGTCATACCTTGAATTGGCGAATCAGTGAATCAAGTTCTTCCATCTTTTGTTGCGACTGTTCCGTCGCATGGTTCAACTCGGCGAAGCGTTCGACGGACATCGTCACTTTTTCAGCAATTTCCTGCGTACCGAGCGCTCCGTTGTTGACGGTCGTCGCAACGTCCTGGATGACACCGATCATGTTCGACGTCAATTGTTCGAGCTCCCCGGCAGCGGCAGCGAACTCGGTCGCAGTCGTTTCGAAGCGACCTGCGTCCTCGCTATATTGTCCGGCTGCCTCTTCAAGTTGGTCATAATCTTTCAAGACGTTCGTGTCGAGGAAGTGGAGCATCTGTCCAGAGCTTTCATTCAAATGATCGACCGAATGAAGAACGGTCGTCGAGATGACTTGAATGCGTTCGACGGTCGCCCGGCTCGTTTCGGCGAGTTTTCGAATCTCGTCGGCGACGACGGCGAATCCACGTCCGGCCTCTCCGGCACGTGCCGCTTCGATCGAAGCATTGAGTGATAATAGGTTCGTCTGCGCGGCGATATCGAGGATGTCGTTCGTGAGCGTCGCGATCTCACGCACGGCTTTCGCATCTTGCATCGCTTTCTCTAAGTTTGTGCGTGTCGACTGAAGGACGCTGATGGCATTCTCTTTCGCCTCTACCGCATGTGACTTGAGGGAGAGGGCACGCTCATCGATTTGTCTCGCTTCGGTTTTCCGCTCATCGGCCATCGTCACGATATGATGAATCGTCCGCTCCATATCCGAGGCGGAAGCGTTCATCTCTTGAGCGCTCGCCGCCGTCTGTTGCATACCGGCGGTCAAATCCTCTGTCGTCGCAGCGGTCGTCGTCATGTACGTATCAAGTTCTTTCAACTCTTCGTACATATGGGTTGATTGTTTTGACACGCCAGTCGTCACGTCGTTCACTTGAAGAATCAACTGACGCAAGTTGGCGATGAACTGGTTAAAGTCGCGTGCGAGTCCGGCGAACTCATCGCGGCGCTTCACAGGGATTGACGTCGTCAAATCGCCTTCGCTCGTGGCGAGCTCACGCATCTTCGTCTTGAACTCTTTGAGTGGTTCAAAGATGGAGCGGAAGATGAAGAGCATCATGAGGATCGTCATGACAGCCGCGACCCCAAGGACGATGAATAGTGTGAGTTGTACTTGTTCAAACGACTTAGCCGCCGCCGCTGTGTCCGTCTGAATTTCTTCCCGGTTCAAGTTGACGAGTAGACCGAGAGAGTTCGAGAGCGTGTCAGCGCTTGCATCCGCTGTATCGCGAATATATGTTTCTGCGGCAGCACTTCCTTCTTCGTTAGAAATACGGATGAGTTCACTCATCACGCCTTGATAGTCAGTCCAATTCGAGCTTGCCTGATCGAAGAGCTGTTGATCTTCTTCCATGATAATCGTGGCTTCATAACCGTCCATCCGTTGTTCTAAGATGGCGACGGATGCTTGAATGTCTCGCTCGATATTTTGTTTCGTCACCGCGTCCTCGACGAGTGCGTGACGAATCAGATGACGGCGAATTTCAAGCAATTGCTTATCCACTTGATGGATTTGGTCAATTCCTGGTACCCAAGAGACGATCATGTCCTCCTGGGCTGCTTTTGATGCGTTCAAGGCATACCAAGAGTAACCGCTTACACCAAGAAGTAGCACAAACATGATGCTAAACGCAGTGATGAGTTTATTCCGAATCGACATACGATTCCTCCTTACGAAACTTTTCTATCTTTAGCATAATCAGAATCGCACATCGACCGTATAGCTGATTTCGAAAGCGGGTCAATATTCGAGATGGATTCCCCTAGTTTCTTAAAAAGGAGACATTTTCTCACAAGATAGATTTCCTTTTTTGTCTTATGAAAAAGTGGTATGATAATGAACGATGTATTGAAAACTGTTGGAGGTGGGAATTTTGGCTCGTATTACAGAAGCTGAAGTTCGGCACGTCGCCGGACTTGCCCGACTTGCGATCACAGATGAAGAAGTGACGCACTTCACGGAGCAATTGACAAAAATTCTCGAGTTCGCCGAGCAACTCGATGAGCTGGATACAACGGGTGTCGAACCGACGACCCATGCCCTAGATTTGAAAAACGTACTACGCAAAGACGAGGTCCGTCCATCGCTTCCACGTGAGGAAGTCGAACGGATGGCACCTGACTGGGAGAACGGTCAAGTCCGTGTCCCTGCGGTCTTTGAGTAAGGAGGCCTTTCATGAGTTTATTTGACCACGGTGTAGCGAAACTGCATACGTTATTAAAAGAAGGCGAAGTCACGGTCACGGACCTCGTCAAAGAATCGTTCGATCGCATCGAAGCGACGGATGATCAAATCGGTGCGTTTTTGACGCTCAATGAGGATGCGTTCGAGCAAGCGAAGCGCATGGATGAGCTTGCGAAAACATCAGCCAACCCGCTCTTTGGGATGCCGATCGGTGTGAAAGACAACATCGTCACAAAAGGGATGCGGACGACATGTGCTTCGACATTCCTCGAGAACTTCGTCTCGGCACACGATGCGACGGTCGTCGAGCGTCTTCATGATGCCGGTGCCGTCACAATCGGAAAGTTGAACATGGACGAGTTCGCGATGGGTTCATCAAACGAGAATTCGGCGTTCAAACCGGTCCGCAACCCATGGGACCCGACTCGTGTACCAGGAGGTTCTTCAGGCGGTTCAGCGGCATCGGTCGCAGCTGGACAAGTCCTCTTCAGCCTCGGTTCGGATACGGGTGGTTCGATTCGTCAACCAGCCGCATATTGTGGTGTCGTCGGGATGAAGCCGACATACGGTCTCGTCTCACGCTTCGGCCTCGTCGCCTTCGCGTCGTCACTCGACCAAATCGGCCCGCTCACGCGTACCGTTGAAGACAATGCTTACTTATTGAATACGATTGCGGGTCATTGCGACATGGACTCGACGTCGGCTGAAGTCGAAGTGCCGGACTATACGGCAGCGCTCAACCAGGATTTGACGGGCATGAAGTTCGCACTTCCAGAAGAATTCATGGCAGAAGGTGTCGCGCCTGGCGTCCGTGAACAGATTGAAAAAGCGATCGAGACGCTCAAGTCTCTCGGTGCGACGATCGAGACGGTTTCGATTCCGTCTGTGAAGTATGCCCTCTCGGCGTACTACTTGCTCGCGTCGTCAGAAGCCTCTTCGAACTTGGCTCGTTTCGACGGTATCCGTTACGGACGTCGTGCCGAAGCGGACACGCTCGACGAAGTGTTCACGTATTCGCGTGAACAAGGGTTCGGGGACGAGGTCAAACGCCGGATCATGCTCGGGACATATGCCCTCAGCTCTGGTTACTACGATGCGTTCTACAAGAAAGCCCAACAAGTCCGTACCCTCATGAAGCAGGACTTCGCGAAAGTGTTTGAAGAGTATGATGCCATCGTTGGACCAACTGCTCCGACGACGGCATTCAAACTCGGCGAACAGCTCGACGATCCGCTCACGATGTACGCGAACGATATCATGACGATTCCGGTCAACTTGGTCGGTATTCCGGCCATCTCAGTCCCGGCAGGTCTTTCAGAAGGTCTCCCGGTCGGTCTTCAAATTATCGGGAACTACTTTGATGAATCAACACTTTACCGCGTGGCCCATGCTTTTGAACAAGCAAACGGCGGTTTCAAGATGCCACAGCTCTAAGGAGGACGTACGATGAACTTTGAAACGATCATCGGGATCGAGGTGCACGCCGAGCTGAGCACGAAGTCGAAGATTTGGTGTGGCTGCTCACGCACTTACGGTGCCGAAACGAATACACAGACGTGTCCGATTTGTCTCGGACACCCGGGCGTCTTGCCTAAATTGAACGAAGAAGCGGTCAACCTCGCCATCAAAGCGGCAATGGCACTCAACTGTGAGATTGCGACAGATACGAAGTTCGACCGCAAGAACTACTTCTACCCTGACACGCCGAAAGCGTATCAAATCTCGCAGTTTGATAAGCCGATCGGTTCAAACGGTCACGTCGACGTCGAAGTCGACGGAGAGATGAAACGATTCCGCATCGAGCGCGTGCACTTGGAAGAAGATGCCGGGAAGATGAACCACACGGGCGAAAAGCACTCGGTCGTTGACTTCAACCGGACCGGTTCACCACTCATCGAGATTGTCAGTGAGGCAGACATGCGCTCACCGAAAGACGCGGTCGCGTATCTCGAGCGTTTGAAAGAAGTCCTCTCGTTCGCTGGCGTCTCGGACGTCAAGATGGAGGAGGGGTCACTTCGCTGTGACTGTAACATCTCGGTCCGTCCATTCGGGCAGGAGAAGTTCGGTACGAAGACAGAGCTCAAGAACTTGAACTCTTTCTCAAACGTCTTAAAGGCACTCGACTATGAAGAGACGCGTCATCGCAAATTGCTTCTTTCAGGTGGCGTCATGCGTCAAGAGACGCTCCGTTACGACGAAGCGGCGAAAAAGACGATTCTCATGCGTGTCAAAGAAGGGGCAGCGGACTACCGTTACTTCCCAGAACCGGACCTCGTCCGTCTCGAAATCGATGAGGCATGGAAAGAGCGCATCCGCGCGACGATTCCAGAGATGCCGGCAGCTCGTCGTGAACGCTACATGAGCCAATACGGTCTCTCGGCATACGACGCAAAAGCCCTCACGTCAACGCGTGAGTTCTCGGACTTCTTCGAAGCGACGACAGCGGCCGGTGCGGAGCCGAAAGCGGCAGCGAACTGGCTCATGGGTGAAGTGCTCGGTCACTTGAACAAGTCGGATGAAACGGTCGAGACGATGAAGTTGACACCGGAATCACTCGCCGAGCTTATCCGCTTGATCGCAGAAGGGACGATTTCATCGAAAATCGCGAAGCGTGTCTTCACGGCGATGATGGAAGAAGGCGCTGAGCCGAAAGCGTATGTGGAAGCGAACGGACTCGCCCAAATCTCGGACGAGAACTTGCTCCGTGGCTACATCCTCGAATTGTTCGAGGCGCATCCGCAAATGATTGAAGACTTCAAGAACGGGAAAGACCGTGCGAAAGGCTTCATCATCGGCCAAATCATGAAACAGACGAAAGGGATGGCGAACCCGGCACTCCTCGATGGCTTGTTCCACGAAGAGATCGCAAAACGCTAAGCAGGCGGCGAGACACTTGTGTCTCGCTTTTCGCTCGAGTTGAGCATAGGGGAGAGAATCAATATGCAACGGAAACGTGCGCGGGTCATTTATAACCCGACATCTGGTAAAGAAGTGATCAAACGGGAACTCCCGTACATTTTGAACCGCCTCGAGGATGCGGATTATGAGACGTCGACGTATGCGACGAAAGCGATTGGTGATGCCACGCTCGAAGCAAAACGGGCCTCAGTGGCCGAGTTCGACCTCATCATCGCCGCAGGCGGAGACGGGACATTGAACGAAGTCATCTCTGGGCTCGCCCCGCTTGAGAATCGTCCGACGATCGGACTCATTCCGGTCGGGACGACGAACGACTTTGCCCGGGCGATGCGGATTCCACTAAGTGTGGTCGGTGCACTCGACGTCATCTGTGACGGATTCGAGATGCCGGTCGACCTTGGGGAAATCGAAGGCGAGAAAGGTGACATTCACTATTTCATCAATATCGCCGGTGGCGGCATCATGACCGAGCTCTCGTATGAGGTGCCATCGAAGTTGAAGACAGCACTCGGGCAGCTCGCGTATTACGTGAAAGGGATGGAGAAACTGCCTCTCATCAAACCGACGTATATCGAGCTCGAACACGATGAAGGAACGTTCCAAGGCGAGGTCATGGTCTTCCTCACATCGAACTCGAACTCGGTCGGTGGATTTGAAAAAATCTCACCACACGCGTCGTTGAATGACGGGTTGTTCGATCTGTTCATTTTACGGAAATGTAACTTGTTCGAATTCATCCACGTCGTCCGTTTACTCCTTCGGGGTGAGCACTTATCAAGCTCACTCGTCGAGCATGTGAAGACGAGCCGCGTCCGGATGAAGACGACCGAGCCGATGAGTCTCAACATCGACGGTGAGTACGGCGGGGAATGCACAGGTGAAATGCGGAACTTATTCCGTCACTTGACGGTGCTCGCGCCAAACGCAAGAATTCGCGAGATGGAAGATTTGAATGCACAATATGAACGCGAACAGATGATCAAGCAATTGTTCAATGTTTCGCTCGATAAAGCAGAGTGAAAAGATAGGAATGACGACATCTGTCATTCCTATTTGCAATGGAAGGAGCATTCGTATGCTACCAGTGAAAAAGAATGATCGTCTCGATGTCCACGTCCATGACTTGACCCATGAAGGGGCGGGTGTGGCACGTGTCGACGGCTATACGTTGTTCGTCCCGAACGCGTTACCGGGTGAGACGGTCGAAATCGTCGTGACGAAGACGAACAAGCAGTATGGGTTCGCCCGATTGTTGAACGTGAAAGAAGCGAGCGCCGACCGCGTCGAGCCACCGTGCCCGATTTTTTATCAGTGTGGCGGCTGTCAGCTGCAACACTTCAGTTATGAAGGACAACTTCGCCAGAAACGAGAACGTGTCGTCGATGCGCTCAAGCGTCTTGGTCAGTTCGACGTGCCGGTCCATGACACGATCGGGATGCCAGAACCTTGGCGCTACCGCAACAAGGCGCAAGTCCCGTTCAAACAAGAAGGAGACCGTCTCGTTTCAGGCTTCTATCGTCCTCGTTCCCATGATATCGTCGAGATGAGCGAATGTTTGATTCAAGATGAGCGCAATGATCAGGCGATCCAAGTCGTCCGTGATGTGTTGGACGCACGTGGCGTACCGGCGTATGACGAGAAGACAGGACGTGGGGTCATCCGTCACGTCATGGCCCGTTACGGGTACCATTCGGGTGAACTCATGATCGTCCTTATCACGAAGACGACGAAATTAAAAGGCGTGAATGAGATCGTCGCCGATATCGTCGAGCGTCTCCCAGACGTGACATCGATCATGCAAAACGTCAACCCGGACAAGACGAACGTCATCCTCGGAGCGAAGAACAAGTTGCTCTATGGTCATGAGACGATTGAGGATAAAATCGCAGGACTCACATTCACGATTTCTCCGCACTCGTTCTTCCAAGTCAACCCGGTCCAAACGGAGAAGTTGTACGGGAAGGCGCTGGAGTACGCACAACTGTCAGGTACGGAACAAGTCGTCGATGCCTATTGCGGCATCGGGACGATCAGTCTGTTCCTTGCTCGGAAGGCGGCGCACGTGTATGGTGTCGAAGTCATACCGGAAGCGATTGAAGACGCGAAACAGAATGCACTCGTCAATGAGATCGATAACGTGACGTACGCATGTGGTGCGGCGGAAGATGTGCTTCCAGAGTGGAAGAAAGAGGGCGTAAACCCGGACGTCATCGTTGTCGACCCACCACGTAAAGGATGTGCCGAATCGTTCCTCGAGACGATGGTCGAGATGGGACCGAAGCGAATCGTATACGTCTCGTGTAACGTCGCGACGCAGGCGCGCGATATGCGTTACCTCGCTGACCGAGGTTATCGCTTGATGGAAGTGACACCGGTCGACATGTTCCCGCATACGGCGCATGTGGAGACGGTGGCGTGGATGGAGAAAGTAGAATAAGATGAATGTATCATGCCTTCGATTGAATCAATCGGGGGCTTTTTTTGCAAACAGTCGAATGGGGAGTCGGAGATGAGGAAAATCATTGTTCTTGAACACCTGTCGTTAGACGGGGTGATTCAAGCACCAGGTGGGAGAGAAGAAGATTTGAGTGGGGATTTCATGCATGGGGGATGGACGGAACCTTTTTCGAGCCAAGAGCTCGGAATTTGGATTCGGACGCAAATGCATAGTGAGTTTGATTTGTTGCTCGGTCGAAAGACATATGACCAATGGGCGAGTTACTGGCCGAACCACGATGACGTCTGGCCGGAAGCCAACCGGGCGATGAAGTATGTGGTAACACGGCAATCACAGGATTCACGATGGGAGTCAACGATGCTTCTGACAGAACCAGTCGAAGCGTTGAAACGACTCAAACAAGAAGAGGGACCCGATTTACACGTCTGGGGAAGCCGCGAACTTGTGCATACGCTACTCGCGAACGACCTCATCGATGAAGTTCGACTGATTGTATATCCCATCATCATCGGTTCAGGCAAACGACTTTTCCCAGACGGCAACATCTTGCCACTACACCTCGACGTGATCGAGCAACAGCTGATGCCGAACGGGGTCCATGTTGTTCGGTATGGGCGCCTTCAATCAGAAGGGGGGAAGATATGAGAATCGAGCAACACCTCGAAATGACCGTATCAGAATCGATGGATAAGGAGCTAACTGAGCTATTACAACATGCGTTTCCCTCAATTTATCCGAATCGCCGCTACTTCAAGCAATTACCCCATTTCCGACTCATCGCGTATGAAGACGAACGGATCATTGGACAAGTCGGGTTAGACTTTCGTGTGATGAATATGAACGGGGAATCGATTCACGTGCTCGGCATCATCGATCTGTGTGTCCGGGAAGAAGTTCGGGGACGTGGGGTCGGACGGGCACTGATGGAAAAAGTCATTGCTCTTGGGGAAACGTACCCCATCGATTTTCTTCTGTTATTCGCAGACCGACCAGACCTCTATGAACGCATTGGGTTTCACACGGTATCTAACACATGCACGTGGCTTCAAATCAATGACGAGAATCAGACGACACGCGGAATCGGTGAGGCATCGTTTGAAGAATTGATGATTCGTCAGGTGGGAGACAAACGATGGAGCGACAGAACACTCGATTTGCTTGGATATTTATACTAGGGGGATATCGGTGAATCTTGAACAAGTGACAAAAATGTATGACACGTATGCACAAAAAATCGGGGACCGAAAACAAGTGTATGAAACGATTGCTGATACTTTTGACGTAAAGCAGGCGCTCTATCCAGGGAGTCACGTTGACGTCGCCCCTTCCCTCATGTCATCTATGTCGACAGTTTCAAAGGGACAATTCGTTTCTTCAAGCAAATTGAAACGGTACAGGAGCTGATGGATCAACGAAAGGAATATGATGAGCCGTGTACGATTGAATTTTTTGGTCAGGACTATACGCAGCCGCTCGACATCGAACCCGTTGACTTGATCATCTCGCAATATGCGGGGTTTGTCGGTCAGGCGACGAAACAATATTTGAAGCCGCGTGGCATCTTGCTCTGTAACGATAGCCATGGAGATGCGACGTTGGCGCAATTCGATAAAACGTTCGAGCTGATTGGGGTCATGGGAAGTACAAATGAACTTATTCAGACAGGGCTCGACGATTATTTCCGATTGCCGAAAGGGAAAGACGTCGATGTAGCCGAAGTGAAGAAGACGATGAAAGGTTTAATGTATACGAAGTCAGTTGAGAATTATGTGTTTCAAAAAAGGAGGGATTGAATGAAGCAATATACGATTCGAACTCGTAACGTCCCGCTTTCCCTGCATGACGCGGTCATCACGGAAGCGACTTTTATGGGTTCGACAATCCGTCTCGTTTTTGCGGATGGCATCCGTGACTTGTTCAAGAAAGAAGCGGTATGGACGGGACGTGCCGTCGTGACAATCTCGAACATAGACCGGGATTCTTCGTCGCTCGTCCGCTTCGGTGAATCGTCTTATTCGGTATGTCCGATCGAACAATTGGGTCAGTTTGTTAAAATGGGGCGCTTCGAAATCATCGATGAACTGTACGGATATCGGCAACTATTGTTCCGCTGCATGTGGTTGACCGATACGATGTGTGAGGCGGTGGAGCTGAGTCTATCCCATTCAAGTGAGCTCGTCATCCGATGGGAAGACGAGCCGTCCGAAGCGATGTATGAATCTGAATCATTTTGAGGCAAGTGTGAGACCGACATGATCGGCGACCGCTCGCGCAACATCTTGTTTTGATAGGTGATCTGTTACAATTTTTTCTGCATGGATTTCAGATTGAAATGCGGACTGGCAGCGAACAATCTGCGCTTTCCCCCAAGAGTTGAACCATTCGAAACGTTTATTCAATCGTTTCACGAGCGTCTGTCGATGCGCTTCGAGGATCAAATGACGTACGTCGATCCCGTCCCGCTGAAGCCGACCGATGATTTCGTCTACATACGTTGCGTCCACCAATGTCATGGGAACAAGGATGACCCCATCGAAGGACGTGGCAATCTTCGACAACATCCGATAGTTGAATTCCCGCCATTCCAGATGGTGCTGAAAATCGGGCTGTTGAAGGCTTTTTGGCAATTGGTTCCGAATGAAAATGCCGACTTGTTCCGGGTCGTAGAGAAACGCATTCGGCAACTGTTTCTCAAGTAGCTTGGCACAGGTTGTCTTGCCCGAACCGAATGCGCCGTTAATCCATATAATCATCAAAGTCCCCCCATTTTTCATCATGTCGTCTTGCAATTATAACGTATAGTTGAGTTTGCAGAATCCTATAGATTGACTAAAGGAGATTGAAACATGTTATCGATTGATGTATATGTTGTCCATGCTTTTTCAAAAGATGGAGAAGGAGGGAATGCGGCTGGGGTCGTATTACATGCAGATGCCTTAACCGAATTAGAAATGAAACAGATTGCGAAGAAGGTCGGTTACAGTGAGACTGCCTTCGTGAGTCAATCGCATCATGCGGATGTCCGCGTCCGTTTTTTCACACCTGAAGAGGAAGTCGACCTCTGTGGTCATGCAACGATTGCAACGTTTCATGTATTGAAAGAACAAGGTCTACTTGGGAGTGGACGATTTACACAAGAGACGAGAGCTGGTGTGTTAGAGGTCGAGATCCGAAACGATTTGACTATTATGATGCAGCAGCGACTCCCAGAATTTTTACCCGTGACAAATCATCAAGAAATTGCTGATTCACTTAAGGTTCCGCTTGAGGTATTAGATGATCGTTTTCCGATTCTGATCGGTTTCACTGGACTCCGGGATATCCTGATTCCTATCAAATCGCTTACTGAACTATTGTCTATTCAACCGGACTTCGAAAAAGTGAAGGAAATCAGTCGACAATCTGACGTGGTTGGGTACCATCTTTTCACTCTTGAAACGATGGAGGATGGCATCGCCCATACACGAAATTTTGCGCCACTATATGGAATCGATGAAGAATCTGCCACTGGAACGTCGAACGGTGCGCTGGCTTGTTATCTGTTCGAGCAATCTCTTGTTTTGAAGAAGTCGTCTACGCTTGTCATGGAGCAAGGATATGGAATGAAACTTCCGTCAGAAATTTTGGTAGAACTAACTGTAGCAGGAGAAGAAATCTCACACGTCACGGTTGGAGGAAAGGCGACTACTCTGAGCGTACAACATCTTGATTTCTAGGAACTCAAAAGACGAGCCGCGGCTCGTCTTTTTCATGCTGTCTTAGGATTAGGTGATTCTGTTTCTCGTAACGCATCGACTCGTTTGTATTCTTCAGTATCGGTCCACATCTCGTCTTTCAACGGATTGAGACGTCGTTTCATAATACGTGAAACCTGCATGACGGCGAGCACGACGTTGAGGGCGAGACTGATGAGGGCGAGCGTCCAGTTCGCTGCCGGATTATAAGAGACGCTCACATTGAACGTACTGCCGACCGCAAAGAAGTAAGGGAAGGTCATGACCCACATCATCCAAATCGAGAGCGTTTGGGCACGGTTCTGCATCCATGTTCCTTTCGCCCAAAGGAGAGCAGGGATGGTTGCGGCAATGTTCAACGCAAATCCGGAATAAAATGCGTTACCTGGTGCACACGAATAGACGTAGGAGATGTTCCAAATCCCATATGCGATGATCCACAATTTCGTCTGGTCCGGCCAAATCATATCGACTCGCTTACCGGACGTCGCAAAGATACCGAACCAGCCACAAATGGTGAGGATGTTCAAAATTCCGGCGAAGGCGTTGACGTAGTTCCACCCACCGGAGATGTAATTCATACCGTCGACGACCCCATCAAATCCCATGAAGCCGACTTGAAACTCCCGTATAACGGCCTCCATGATATTGATGGCAAGAATGGCCGGGACGAGTACTAAATACCAAGGATGTTTCTTATGGTAGTTCGTGAAGCGGATGACCATGTAGATGAGCGAGCCGGCGAGTGCCGAATACACCTTCAACCAATGGAACCACGACGTGATTTCCGAATCGACGACAAACAACCAGATTGGAGTCAGTGCGATCGGTAACGCCATGAACATAAGTTGGCTCGCCCGTTTACCAGAACGGACGAACTCGTTAAACCCCATCAGCAGTCCAAGGACGACGAACCACATGACGACGTTATACCAAGGCATTGATTCGAAGAAAAACATAACATGACACTCCTTTCGAAAATGAGATAAACAGAAATAAATGCAGTGACTAAACATACCGAACGTTCGTTATGTTTATGTGAAAAGTGTAACAAACTATTGTAAACGCTGTCAATAGGAGGTGGGAGCTCACATGGAAGTGTCGAAAGTTTGCCACATCATTATGGTATAATGAGCGTTGAAAACAGAGGAGGGTGCGAGATGATGATGAACGAAGGAAAGTTGAAAATCTTACAAGCTGCGCGTGAAATCATCGTCGAACAGGGCATCAAAGGCACGACGCTCCGAGGGATTGCGGAGCGGGCCGGATTCAGTACGGGTGCGATTTATCATTACTACACGTCCAAAGAGGCGATTCTATATGACGTGATGGACGAGGGGCTCGGTGAGGTCAAACGCATTGAGACCGTCTCCCATGACGATCGAAAGGAAGCGGCGGTGATTATCCAGGAAATCTATGAAGGTATGCAGGAACGCCTTCAAAAAGATGCGGAGAGCCGACTTCAATTTTATCTCGCCCACGAAGCGATGATTGGCAATGAGGACATCGAACAAAAGTTCAAAGAGAAATATGAAGATTGGATTACACGGATTGAGGCAATCTTTGTACGGGCTTACGGAGTCGAGCAAGGGCCGATGACTCGGGCGGTCGCGACATGGACGATGGCCGGGATTGACGGGATGGTGCTCCAGACGCTACTTCGCACGGGAACGATTGAACCGGAATACACGAATCGTGTGCTTCATTACTTATTGACCGAAGGATTCCCGCACTTTTTTCAACTCATTCGCTCGAAAGAAACGGATCATGAGTAATGTCAGTTGATACAATCCGACGGACATAATAGAATAGATGAGTGATTTTGTTGGACTGTATGGATGAAAGGAACTGATTTTACGATGAAAGAAAACTTTTGGCGCGACCTTCCGCGTCCGTTCTTTATACTTGCCCCGATGGAAGATGTGACCGATGTCGTCTTCCGTCATGTCGTCGCCCACGCGGGACGCCCGGACGTCTTCTTCACAGAATTCGCGAACTCGGACAGCTATTGCCATCCGGAAGGAAAAGGTAGCCTCCGTGGTCGTTTGACGTTCACTGAGGACGAACAGCCGATGGTCGCCCACATCTGGGGAGACAATCCGGAATATTTCCGTCAAATGAGTATCGGGATGGCCGAGATGGGCTATAAAGGACTCGATATCAATATGGGTTGCCCGGTCCCGAACGTGGCGAAACGTGGGAAGGGGAGCGGTCTTATTCTCCGTCCGGAAGTTGCAGCTGAGCTCATTCAAGCAGCAAAAGCCGGTGGTCTCCCTGTCAGCGTCAAAACGCGTCTAGGTTTCGCGAAGCTCGATGAGTGGCGTGACTGGTTGACGCATCTCTTGAAACAAGACATCGCCAACTTGTCGATTCACTTGCGCACGCGCAATGAGATGAGTAAAGTCGACGCGCACTGGGAAATGATCCCGGACATCGTGAAGTTGCGGGACGAGATCGCCCCGGATACGCTCATCACCATCAACGGGGACATCCTCGACCGTCAAATGGGACTCGAGCTCGTTGAGAAATACGGGGTCGATGGTGTCATGATCGGTCGCGGGATTTTCAAGAACCCGTTCGCGTTCGAGAAAGAGCCACGCGAACACTCGATGGAAGAACACCTTGATCTATTGCGTCTGCAATTGGACCTTCAGGATAAATTCCAAGAAGACGTGCCGCGTTCGATTTCGAACTTGCACCGTTTCTTCAAGATTTATGTCAAAGGATTCCGTGGGGCGAGCGAGCTACGCCATAACTTGATGGAAACGAAATCGACGGATGAGGTACGAGCGTTACTCGATGCCTTTGTCGAGAAATATCATGAAGAAGAGGCAGCACTCGCTGAGGCGGTCTCGACAGTCGAATAGTTTTTTGAAGGGGGTCAGTGAATACTGAGTCCCTTTTTTATATGAAAAATAGTAGATGACGATGAAACGTTTAATCTGGCTGATTCGTATGTAATGAGTGGAAAGAAGAGGAGGGGTGAAGATGAGCGAATGGCGCGAATCAGCAGTCGGGCTAGGACTTGTATTTGGCACGGTTAGCGGAATCGTCATCTCTTTATTAGTTGATTTTCCGTTTATATACGGTATTGTCATCGGTTCAATCATCGGATATGTGATTGGTCTTTTCATATCCATTCGTGCGATCAAACGATAGCGACCCATTACTAAAACAAGAGGGGGCTTTTACATGAGTGAATTCCAATTTATTGTGAGCGATCACCCACTAAAAGAAGTCGAAAATCCATATGGTGAGTTCTTATCTATCAACGAGGCCATCCAAAAAGGCTTCGTGTTGCCTGACATTCTGACAGACGTCGAGGACCTCGACCGTGATGAAAAGATTTTGATGAACGTCGAGTCGGAAGAGCAACTTGACGAGATTGAGATTAAACATAGTCTCTATTATGCCGTGGAGAACGTCGAGGCTTATTCTTCAAAACCGCACGTAGTAGAGTTGTGTTGGCGTTATTCCGATGCGAGAGCCGAACAGCTCGTCGAGTATATAACCGACCATTTGAAGACGGCGGAGGAAGTCGAGATTTGGAAAGTGTGGGTCGATGAACAGACCGAGCCGAAAGTTCAATCCATCAAGCTCGACGAGTTGACGATAGATGCATTACGATTCTTAGGCGAAGTCGGATTCGTACGACCGGAGTGCCTTCGAGTTACAACATCCTAATCCGCGTGCAAATAACGTATTGTCCTCCCTGACGAGATTTCTCGTTAGGGATTTTTGATTTCTCACCTCACTTGAATAAAGACTGCTATATTATGGGGAGAAGAGTCAGGAGGGAATACCATGCATATTCTAATCGTAGAAGACGACCGGACGATAGCCTCCGGTCTCCAATATTCACTCGAACAAGAACAATTTAGAACAACGTTATGCCAAAACGTGGCTGACGCGACGCTTATGATTGAACAACAGTTACATACAATTGATTTATGCCTCTTTGATTTGTCACTGCCAGATGGGAGTGGGTATGACTTATGTCGGCTCGTGAAGCAACAACAAGACATCCCTGTCATCTTTCTGACGGCATTCGATGATGAAGTGAATGTGGTGATGGGACTCGATATGGGAGCGGACGACTACATCACGAAACCGTTCCGTGTCCGAGAACTCGTTTCACGAATTCACTCGGTACTTCGTCGATACAATAAAAACGTACGCTCGCCTCTGTTGACGATTGGTCCAGTTGAAATCAATACGCAAGATGCAAAAGTAAAAAAGAATGGGGACGAAATTTTGTTGACAGCGCTCGAGTATCGTTTGTTGCTCATCTTTGGGAGGCATACAGGGCAAGTGTTGTCACGGACCCAACTACTCGATCAGATTTGGGATGTGGGTGGGGAATTCGTGAACGATAATACGTTGACCGTTTATATTAAGCGACTCCGCGAGAAACTAGAGGATGATCCACAACACCCGATGCTTATTACGACGGTGCGTGGAATCGGATACAAGGTGGGGCGTTAATATGTTGCGAAACCAAGAAATAAGAATATACTTGTTCACTTGTCTATTTTTTATTGGAATAGCTGTAGGTATTGCCGTCTTATTCATGTCCATAGAGACGGCCGTTCTGGTCGTCCTATTAGCAATCATACTTTTCGGCGTTACGTATCGTTTCACGGCATGGCGTTATCGAGAAATCGAGCAGCTCTCTGGATATCTTCAAGAAATCAGTAATGGCAACTATACATTGGATGTCCGTGATAATCGCGAAGGGGAGCTCAGTTTGTTAAAGAGCCAACTCTACAAAGTGACGAAAATGCTATCTGAACAAGGCGCGCATCTTGAAGAAGATAAACAGAAGTTAACGGATGCCATCTCCGATATCTCCCATCAATTGAAGACACCGCTCACCTCGATGACCGTCATGGCGGATCTCCTCAGTGACCCTCGTCTATCCGAGGAAAAGCGTCAAGAATTCACCCATAACGTACAAGTACAACTTGAACGAATGGAGTGGCTCTTGTCTTCTCTTCTCAAACTATCAAAAATTGATGCCGGGACAATACATTTCAAGCGCGAATTGGTATCTGTCCCTGCGCTCATTGAAGCCGTAGCGGAACCGATGCTCGTACCGATTGATATTAAAATGCAACGACTCCATGTTCAAGGCGAAAAAGATGTTACATTCGAGGGTGATTTGAAGTGGACGACGGAGGCACTCATCAACATCTTAAAAAATTGCGTGGAGCATACGCCTGAACAGGGCGATGTATTCATCGAGTTTAGTGAAAATACGCTGTATACAGAAATTGTGATTCGTGACACGGGGATTGGCGTCGCAAAACAAGACCTCCCGTACATTTTCCAACGGTTTTATAAAGGTGTGAATGCGAGCGAAGAAAGTGTCGGGATTGGGCTTGCCATGGCACACAGTATCATTATGAGCCAGGAAGGTGAGTTGACTGTTCGAAGCGAACCTGGGGTCGGAACGGATTTTCATATTCGCTTCTATAAAGCAGTTGTCTGACCGCTAAGTGACGAAATCGTCACTTTCGAGTCACAGACGAGTCACACTCACTCGGTACACTCGAAGTAGATCAAGTACTGGAGGGTGCAAACATGAACATATTAGAAGTGCAAAACTTATCGAAAGTATACGGCAAGGACGAGATGGAGGTCAGAGCGCTCGATGACGTCTCGTTCACGGTGAAGAAAGGTGAATTTGTCTGTATCGTCGGGCCTTCGGGTTCGGGGAAATCGACATTGTTGCATTTACTTGGTGGTGTCGATGTGCCGACGAGTGGACAGGTGTTGATTGATCAAACAGACATTTATGCATTGGACGAGACGCAGCTTGCCATTTTCCGTCGTCGACAAATCGGTTTGATTTATCAGTTTTATAACTTGATTCCGATTTTAACGGTCGAAGAGAACATCACGTTACCGATGCTATTAGATGAACAAAAAGTGGATATCGCGCACTTGGAACGCATCATCGGTATCTTGGGCTTGTCAAACCGATTGACCCATTTACCAAATCAATTATCGGGAGGGCAACAGCAGCGCGTTTCCATCGGTCGGGCACTGATTAGTAATCCAGCTATTATCTTAGCCGACGAGCCGACAGGAAACTTGGATAGTCAAAATAGTGAAGAAATCATGAGCCTGTTAAAACTGTTCAATAAGAAATTCAATCAAACGCTCATCATCATTACCCATGACGAACGGATTGCCTTACAGGCGGATCGTATCATTTCGATTGAAGATGGCAAGATTGCGAAGAATGAGGTCGTCCGCGCATGAACATCATCAATAAAATGACACTTCGGCATTTGCGCGAGAACAAACGACGCTCGCTTGTTACAATCATCGGAGTCATCATCTCTGTATCGATGATTACAGCTGTCACAACGCTCGGCTCTTCTTTTTTGGATTTGATGATTCGTCAAGACATCGCAGATAACGGAGAATGGCATGTTCAGTATCTAGATACAAACGAAAAGCAAGTCGAAGCTATTGGGGATGATGCGAACACGAAGGCTGTCATCCTTTCAAATGATGGTTATGCTCAACTAGAAGAGTCACAAAATGCTTACAAACCATACTTATATGTTCGAAACTATAACACATCCGGATTGAAGAGTTTTCCAATTGACTTGACTGAGGGGCGTCTACCGGAAAAAGAAGGCGAAGTCGTCATTTCAGAAGGGATTCGCCAAAATGCCCTCGTCACCTATAACATCGGTGATGAATTGACACTTGAGATTGGAGAGCGGATTGATCCGTCATCAGGTCACGTGTTGACACAAAATGATGGTTTGATCCGAGAAGATGAGACGATTCTCGAACAATTAAACGTTGAGGATACGGTGACATTGACGGTTGTTGGAACGATGGCTCGACCTGACTGGGAACCGACTTGGTCGCCAGGGTATACAGTCGTCGGATTCATCGATGATCAAGAATTGAATGGAGCAAGAGTCGATACGTTCGTCGCCTTGAACGATGTAGACAACTCGATTTATTCGGAAGCGAAACAGTTGATGACCGAACAGAACATAGAACGTGTCGCCTACAATTCCTCGTTGCTTCGTTATTATGGAGTGACAAATGACGATGGCTTGCGTAAAACGCTATATGGATTTGGTGGAATCATCATGGCGGTCATTGTGATCGGTTCGATTTCTCTAATCTATAACGCATTCGCCATCAGTGTGTCGGAGCGTTCTCGTTACCTCGGAATGTTGGCAAGTGTCGGGGCTACGAAGCGACAAAAGCGGAACTCGGTCTATTTTGAAGGGATGGTCATTGGGGGGATTAGCATTCCACTCGGTATCCTGGCGGGGATTACGGGTATTGCGTTCACATTCCTATTCATCAATGCATTTGCCGAAAAAGCGTTAAACGTGACGGAGAAGTTTGAAGTTGTCGTCACACCGATTACTTTACTATTAACTCTCTTCATTTCGAGCGTAACCATTTTCATTTCCTGCTATCTTCCGGCGCGTCGAGCCTCAAAGATTTCTGCGATTGACGCCATTCGTCAAACGCAAGATGTACGATTGACGTCAAAACAAGTGAAGACGTCAAAACTAGTTCGTCGTCTTTTCGGTTTAGAAGCAGAGATTGGGTTGAAGAATACGAAGCGCAACCGTAAACGGTATCTGGTTACCGTCTTCTCGCTCGTCATCAGTATCGTCCTGTTTTTAGTGGTCAGTTACTTCACTGATCGTCTCGAACAGTCCCTTGACATGTCTCAAGCAGACTATGATTTCGATATTCTTGTGAATGGTTCAACGCTTGATCAAAATGATTTACGACGTTATGAATCGTTAGATCATGTGACGAACGGAACATATTTTGAAAATGCAACGGTCCAAACGATAGTCAGCAAATCTCAATTACCGAGTGCGATTACCAAGAACGAGAATTTGGCATCAACGATCGTTGACGGAAAATTTATGTACTACGTATCCCTCTATCAATTAGATGATGAAAGTTTCAATGCGTACTTGAAACAAATCGGAGCGCCTGTCAGTCGTTTTGAAGACGGGGACGTACCAGGAGCCGTCTTGATTGATGAGATCTCGTATCAAGACATGGATCAGAAAAAATTCATCACTTCAGAGACGGTCGAAACAGAAATCGGTGATACGTTTGAATTGAGGGACGAGAATGCAACGGGCGACGCGGCACCGCTTAAAACGATTCAAGTTGGCGCAATGACAGATATCGCCCCGACCGGTGTGATGACAGGTTCTCTTGGATGGCTAGATGTGATAGTACGAGAAGGGACGTTTGAAGAAGACGCAATCGGGGATTTGATGAAACAATCGAGTCCGTCAATCGCGTTGAATACAGATGACCCTGAGGACACACAACAAGTGATTGAAGCGGAACAGAATTTGGATTTGTATGTCTTTAACGTATCGGAACAACGGGAACAACAAGAACAGATGTTGTTACTTTTATCAATATTTGTGTACGGGTTTATCGTGCTAATTTCGCTAATCTCGATTGCGAACATTTTTAATACGATTTCAACGAGCGTCTCACTTCGTCGTCGTGAGTTTGCGATGCTTCGTTCGGTTGGGATGACTCCGAAAGGATTCAATAAGATGGTGTACTATGAAAGCATTTTTTATGGGGTGAAAGCCCTTGCGTATGGGATTCCCATCAGTCTTCTCATCATGTACCTCATCTATCGAGCGCAAATCAATACGTTTGATGCTCCGTTTACCTTGCCGTGGAATAGCATTTTGTTTGTCGTCATCATGATTTTCATGATTGTGGGTGCCTCGATGCTATATTCCGTTTCAAAAATAAAGAAAGATAACATTATCGACCGATTGAAACAAGAAAATGATTAAGTAGATTATTGAAAAATTCATGACAAACCATGAAGTACAAAACAAGGGGCTCAGTACATATTGAGTCCCTTTTTTATGATGTCAAGACAAACAAAACACGATTACCAAAACGATACGAAGAACGACCAAAATAAAAATATTATGTCACAGCTCTTGTTAATTAACCAAAAATAGGATATTTTTGATATATCGGATGACGATATAACGAAGAACGATACAAAGGAGCGGGATACGTGACACAACAGTCAAGTACAGGCGCATTAACCGAGGCGGTTTATTATATATTATTATCTCTGCAAGTCCCGAGGCATGGGTATGGGATGATGCAATTCGTTCAAGAATTGAGCAATGGGCGGGTCCAACTCGCGCCAGGTACGTTATACGGCGCCCTCAGTAGTCTAGTAGAGAGAGGTTGGATTCGGGCGCTCGAAGGTACGGGGAGGAAGAAAGAGTATGAAATCACGGCAACTGGTCGAGAGGCACTTCGGTCGGAATTAAGGCGACTAGAAGAACTGGTGCAGCACGGACATGAATGGACGAAGGAGTTGGATACATGAAGACGAAAACGGTCTATCGCATATTTGTTGATTATGAGAAGGAAGAGAAGTGGCTCAATGAGATGGCTCAAACCGGTTGGGCGCTCGAATCCTTTCGTTTGATGCGATATGTGTTCAAACAAGTTGAACCTGGGACGTTCACCTACCGAATCGAATTGTTGTCCAACTTACCTTCTCACCCCGAGTCGAAGGCGTATATGGAATTCTTAGATGAAGTTGGAGTCGAAGTGGTCGATACGTCGTATCGGTGGATCTTTTTACGAAAACGAACGAGTGACGGACCGTTCCAATTGTATTCGGATTTTGATTCGATGATTCAGCGGGAGAAACGAATCATCCAACTGTATGGAGCAGTGGGACTCGCCAATTTTGTTGTGGTGGTAGCGAATCTTTCCAATCCATATGCGCAGTGGACCATCCTATTGAACATAGCTGTCGTCGCGATGTTGGCTTATGCGGTCCAACATCATACTCGGAAAGTTAGGACACTAAAAGGTCTCAAAGCGATTGGAGAGATGAAGTCGTCAGATTGAGCGCATAGGTTAGGAGGAGCAAGATGGATTCACCAGAATGGAAAGATTGTATCATTTGTTTTGGGTTGATTGCGGGGACGACACTCGGTGTAATCCTCTCGTTCTTCTTCCATATTCAATTGACATATGGGATTGCGAGCGGGGCGATGATTGGCTACATTGGCGGGCTTGTCGTATCGATTTGGAAGCAATGATGAATCAGGATAACATTCCTCGTCTCGATGACGAGGTTTTTTTTGATAGATTGTGACGGATGATATGAGATTGGGGTCTATAGTTATAGAGGGGTTATTACGAAGGGGGTAACTGGATGGATGACCAGGTCATCATCGATTGGTACTGGGAACGATCGGAGTATGCGATTGTCGCTACGAAGAAGAAATACGGAAGCTATTGTCATCGTGTTTCTTATAATATTCTACAGAATCGCGAAGACACAGAGGAGTGTTTGAACGATTTATATATGAAAGCGTGGGAGTCGATCCCGCCGACACGTCCGCTTCGACTCGGAGCGTATTTGACGAAGATCGTGCGAAATCTCGCACTACAGCGTTATAAGAAGAATCATGCAAAAAAACGTGGTGGTGGGGAAGTACCGCTCGTCTATGAAGAACTAGAACATGTCCTTACGGAATCGATGAAAGACGAAGACTTCGTCGACGTGTTGAATGAATTTCTAGCAGACCTACCTCGACTGACAAGGGTGATGTTCATGCAACGTTATTTCTATTTACACTCGATTCAAGAAATTGCAACGACACATCAGCTCGGTGAGAGCCATGTCAAAATGACCTTGAAGCGCACGCGGGATGCGTTACAGCGAGCGCTTGAAGCAGAAGGAGTTCGCGTATGAAAAGTGAGCAGATCCTTCGACTACTCGGGGAAGTCGATGACCGGTACATAGAGGAATCGATGATGATAGAGCGAAAACCTTATCAACGACTGAAATGGGGAGCAGGACTCCTCATCGCTGTCGCTGCGGGATTCATGCTCTTCACATCGAATGTCTGGAACGAACGCATCCCATTATCTACGGATTCCACTGCGAATTCCGTTCACATTGTCGACCAATCAAAAGTGACATCAGATATTTCCGAGGAAAATATGATGGACATGACCGAGGATGAACTCTTTTCGAAATGGAATCCGGTCGTGGTCAGAGGAACGGTCACGGACATTCGACATATCGAGATTGATTTCAATGGAGAGACCGAATATCAGTCACTTATCACGATACACGTATCTAATGTGTATCGAGGGGATGTGCAAATCGGGCGAGATTTGATTGTTCGTGCTGATGCCATCAAGGAAACCGGACAGACAACAGATGCATCTGTTATCTCGCACGTGAAACAGGGCATGGAAGGAATTTTCATGCCGATTCCATATAATGACGAGTTTGTCTGGGAACAAAATGATGCCACGCTCCGATTGAAAGATATTGCTGATTACGGTTTTCCGGATGGGGAACGCTATCTGTTTTTAGATACGCCGAACGGACTCTTGTTCGAGCGGGATGCTTATCCCTCCTTGCAAGGTGTGGACTCACTCGATGAAGTAGAGGACTGGATGATGACGCGATTTTCAGAATAATGGAGAACTCAAATCGATAAGGGGGAAATGGATATGGAACGAAAGATTACCGTAAAAGGGACGGGGAACGTCTCATCTCGACCGGATTTGATTGTGATTCACATGGACCTCGTCTCGAAAGCACCACGGTACGAAGATACGATGACTGAGGCGGCAAGTGCGGTGTCCCATCTTCAAAAAGCCATCACGCGTGCAGGGTTTGACAAGACGGACCTCAAAACGAGTGACTTTTCGATTGATACGGAATACGAGAGCTATCGTGATGGAGATGAGAATTATCGGTCGCGGTTTGTCGGATATGTCTGTAAACAGAAGACGAAGCTCGAATTTGCGCTCGATACGTCTAAACTATCGGACGTCATCGAACAAATCAGTCAATCTCGGGCAAATCCGAAACTCTCCATTCGCTTTACGATGAAAGACCCGAATGCGATCGAGGATCAGCTATTGGTGAGTGCCGCGGAGAATGCGAAAAAACGAGCAGAGCTTCTTGCAAAAGGAGCAGGCGCCGAACTCGGAGACTTGCTTCAAATTGACTACACATGGGGAGAGATTCACCTGTTCTCGCCTACAAACGTCCTCTATAGTCAGGACGTCGTCTATTCGGAATCACGGATGCCTGAACTCGAACCGGATGATATTGACGTCAGTGATTCGGCGACGTTCATCTGGAGTTTAAAATGAGGCGACTGACTCTTTTGATTCTCCTTTCACTTTCGATTGCGTTACCTGTATCCGCTCTTTCCTACGCATATATATTTGTCGTGTTCGACCGAAACGCATATGAAGTGCTCGACACAACGATCGAGGAGGGTGCACTCGGTGACGTGATCGGTGAAGTGGAAACGACGGTCAACGACGAGACGGGACGGTATTACGGAAATGCCTCGAACGAATATCCGATTGGGACGGTGTACCGTGAAGTCGACGGGGAGTCTGTGGAAGACGTCATTGCGGTCGAGGACGGTTCGGAGTGGAAGCGAGCGGAGTATCGATTCGAAGCACCGTATCATTCACGTGATTTTATCACCTTCTTCGGCTATTTGCTGCTCGGGATGGGCATCATCATGATAAGTTGGTCGTTCTTCAAGCGAAGTTCGCTGTACCAAAAAGAAGCATGAACGAACGTGGAAATGGGAACGGGAATAAAGAGAGGTTCGGTAAAGGGGGATTTATCATGAACATCTTGATTATTTTTGACTCACTATATGGTCATACTGAAAAGATTGCTCATGCGATGCAGCAAGAGCTGTCGAAAGACCATGAGACACGTATGGAACACGTATTGAATATTGGATTAGGCGACTTGGCACATGTCGACCTGGTCATCATCGGCTCACCGACACATGGGGGATACGAAACGGAAGACATCAAAGTGTTTTTGGATGGCATCTCGGACAATGCGTTACGAGGGAAACGGACGGCTGCCTTTGACACGAGTGTCGTCAAAGAGAAACAGAATCCGATTCTTGGTAAAATCATCGATTGGTTCGGTCATGCCGTCAATCGAGTCGAAGGGGAAATGATTGAAAAAGGGGCGACGGATGTCCAGAAAGAGTCGTTCCTCGTCGATGGGACGACGGAGATGTTGAAGGAAGGCGAACTCGAACGCGCGAAAGCATGGGCGCGGGAGTTGGTCGGATAATACACGGAACGCATTCTGAGAACAGAGTGCGTTTTTTTCTTGAAGCGGACGAGAAGAAATGAAAAACGGGTAAATATATAGTATTCAACTCTTCAGAGAGGAAGCTGGTTGTGATGAAAAAAATGGAACGGGATGTATTGGTCGGTTGGATTGTCGTCGTGCTTGTCCTCTTGATGCATTTTCTGATCACCGTGTCTCTCGGCAACTCGTACTTTGCTGAAAGTTCGCTGAATCGAATGTTGTGGCTCTCGAGTTTTCCTGCATTCTTGATTGCGTTCGTCGCAGCCTTCTTCCAAAAAACGAAAACGGTCTTCCTAGCGGTTCGTCGTGGGCTATTGTGGACCGTCGAGTTGATGGTCGCCTTCACCATTCTCGCTTGGGTGTTCCGTTCTTTCGAAGGACTGTATGCGAATGCGGGGCTCTACTGGTTGTTCGGTGCCGTCTTAATTGGGCCGATCTTTTATATGATGGCATTCCGACGTCAACATTCGAAACGAATCCGCACCCCTTGATTGAAATGTTTCCTCTCAAAGGAGGCGTTTTTAGATTGCCTCAGGATGGGAAAGGATAGAGAGAAGAGAGATTGGAGGAGAGTGCGATGAGCCAGTATTTTTCATCATCTTACGAAGAGTCGCGAGAGAAGTTCTTGAATTTACTGTCTGAAGTGAAGCGATTTTATCCGAAAGCGGAGTTGTTGACACACTCGATCGGGGACGAGAATATCGACGTCATTTTAGGGGAGCCGAAACGAGAACGAAAAGCGATGATTCTCATGACAATCGGGGAACATGGAATTGAAGGGTATGCGGGCGCCGCGGTGACCCATCAATTCGTTCAAACACAACTCGCGCATGTCCGTCATGAGACGACGGGAATTTGTCTCATCCATGCTGTCAATCCATGGGGGATGAAACACTTTCGACGTGTCAATGAACACAATGTCGATTTGAACCGAAATTACGTCATTGATCGTGAAGCGGTCCCGTATAACGTGAACCGTGAATATGAGCTGATGCGCCATCTCTTCGTACCGGACGGAGTAATTGACGACTATCATGAGGCACGTGAACAGATCTATTCATTTCTCGGCTCTGGAATTAAGCTTGATGGCTTCAAAGCGATGAGTGGTGCAAAAGGGATGGGGCAATATCAATTCCCGAAAGGGGTGTATTACGGGGGAGAAGAAGACGAACCGTCTGTCATCTTTTTAAAAGGGATTCAACATGATTTACTTGAGCGCTATGGAAAAGTCGTCCATCTCGATTGGCATACCGCACTCGGACCGACGAACGAGGTGACGATGGTCATCAGCAAACGGGACGGTCGCACGGAAGATGAGTTAAAACAAGCGTACGGTCTAGACAACGTCAACGTGTATGACCCGGACGAGGTACTCGGAGATTCGACGAATCATTTTTACTACGTGCGCGATACGGAATACCCGGACAAGGGTCTCGTTTCTGCCTTATTTGAATTCGGTACGTTTGGGACGTCGACAAAAGCATCCATCCGTGAATTTTTAACGATTATTTTAGAGAACCGGCTGTACTTTGAAGGGACAAAGGACCCTGAGGCACGAAACAGTATTCAAAACGAATTCATGGCGATGTTCTATCCGGAAAACGCGGATTGGCGAGAAGCTGTTTTACGAGAAGGAGCGAAAGCCGTTGAAGGTTATCTAAAAGGTGAAGCGCTCTGGCGCGACACATAAGAGGGTTTCTCGAAGTCGGAATAGGGAATAATGAGGTTGTGAGTGTTTTCGCTAAATAATGACTGTGGAGGTTGGATGATGGGATATATTACAGCACATGACGGTACAAATCTATACGTAGAGGATGTCGGGTCTGGGGAACCGATTGTCTTCTTGCACGGCTGGCCAGCAAACAACAATATGTTCGAGTATCAGAAGAATGCGCTTGTCGAAGCGGGATATCGCTACATCGGCATTGATTTCAGAGGATACGGGAAATCTGATGCCCCAGCGACAGGTTATGACTATGAGACAATGGCGTCTGATGTGCATATGGTCGTCTATGGACTTGGCTTAAAAAACTTCACGCTCGTCGGTTTTTCAATGGGTGGGGCGATTGCAGTTCGCTACGCAGCCGACTATAAAGAGGATGGACTCAACAAATTGGTCTTGGCCGGAGCCGCGGCACCAATCTTCACACAGCGTGCAGATTATCCATATGGAATGACAACGGACGATGTCGACGCGTTGATTGACGATACACGGGCCGACCGACCGAAGATGCTCGAAGGGTTCGGAGAAATCTTCTTCGAGAAAGAACATTCGAAACCGATGCAAAACTGGTTCCACCATCTCGCGCTCGTCGCGTCGAGCCATGGGACGATTGCCTCGGCACAGGCGTTACGTGACGAAGATTTACGAGATGCCCTGCCAAAAATTGATGTCGAGACGTTGATCATCCATGGAGTACATGACAAGATCTGTCCTTTCGCATTCGCCGAGCAGATGGAGCAAGGCATCTCGAACGCGCGAATCGAGCGCTTTGAAGAGAGTGGACACGGTACGGTGTTGGATGAACGAGAGAAATTTAACGATACGTTGTTGCAGTTTGTTCAATAATCGATGGCCTCCGAATCGGGGGCTTTTTGTATGTCGATAAGGGTAAGAACCAACGAAAACGGGTATAATTCAATTGGAGTTCCCTTCCATTTTTTGAATGACTGAAACATCGCTGTGACTAGAGTCACGATGTTTTTTTGTGTTGTTTTGGAGAAAGGGGGATAAAACCAGATTAGAACATGGATTTAGTTCAACCTGTCCTACCATTCATGGTACAATAGCGGGGTGGATTAACAGATTGAGGAGAGATTTAAATGAATATCGCTTTCTTTTTATATCCGAAAGAAGACGTCAAATATTTGGACCCCGAATCAACGGTACGACAAGCACTTGAAAAGATGAAGCATCATCGATTCACGTCTGTCCCACTCGTTTCGGAGAACGGATTTTACGCCGGGACGATGACAGAGGGGGATTTACTCTGGGCACTCGCAGAACAGCTTCGCGGGGAAGAAGACTATGAAAAAGTGCTCCGGACACGTCTAAAAGACATCAAGCAACGTGTTCGCTATAAGCCGGTCTCGATTACGGCACAAATTGAAGAGCTCGTCGATGCGATCACGGACCAAAACTTCGTGCCGGTCGTCGATGATGGAAAGTATTTCATCGGCATCATCCGACGCCGTGACATCATCGAGTATTACTCGACAAAGTTGAAACAATTGGAAGATAAAGTGAACTAAGACAGTAAACCAATCTGAAAAAATCAGGTTGGTTTTTGTATGTATGAATACAAACAGCAGGGAGGAAAGCTATCGATGGAAGCACGAGTCATTGAATCGATTGAGTTATGGTTTCAAGAAGCAGGGTCTGAGGAAGCAGTGAACTTTATTGATTTCATGCTGTTTTTAAACGAGTCCGCCTACTCTTTACTCCATCGCGACACGCTACATGGAATCTTGACGTATCATGTCCGATATGAAGACGGTACCTCTCAGTCTGTTTCATACGACAAAGATGAGTGGATTGACTATAAACGGAATGAATGGCAAACAGGTATGAATGGCGGTGAGTGGATATGGTGGCTTGTCGAACGGTGGCGTTTTGTTGTGGAGTGGCGCAACGGTCGGGACTTCCGGACGGGTAACATACTCGAGGAAAACGACTATGGAATAGTTCCTTACGGTAAAATTCAAGACCTCGACATCCTACTATATTCAATTATTGAAAATGATACGCTTAACACAAAAGCATTAATCAAAAAGGGATATTACCATGACCCGCTGTTAAATGAGTGGATTGCAATTCCAAATTCAACGGATTGCCTACGACCACTCGTATTGGCCTTCTGTTATGACGAAGGAATCATCAAAGCACCCCGAACCATCAAACAGATTGATGTGACTTTTATCGATTTGATGACAGGAAAGGTCCAATCGCTTGCGAATGCACTTGAAACATATGAGAAGCCGGCAAATCTCGATTTAGATGATATGGAGTATCGCGATGACATGTTTTATCGTGATACGTCAATTCAAGGGACGATTCGTTATGAAGTAACGTATAAGGACGGAAGAGTCCAATATGTCGAACATGACAAATCAGAAATATTTATGGACTGGGATATGGCAATCATCGATTGGTTTTTTCATCACTGGGAAAATCTGTACGAAGCTTATGCCGAAAAATCTTTTCCATCAGGTCGGCCGTTACAACGTTTTGAATCAAAATTTGATTACTGGAAAGCCATGCTATCTCCTGAAGAATGGGAAGAGTTTATTCATTCAACAGATCCCTTCGACCAGCGACTTTTAACGGATTGGGAACCACATGATGAGATTCAAGATGCAAAAGAGCAGTTTGAGATGATGTTTCATCAAGCAGCGGAGCTCTACCTTGAGGATTTGCGTCACGGATTCTATGAAGATCAACTGTTAGAAGAGCGGATTGACGTCAAAAGCTCGTTCGATGCTGTGATTGCGCTTTACAAAGAAATATCCGAGGCAGAGCAGAAAAGGCGAACGAGGGAGCAACTGCTTTATGGGGAAAAGGATGAAAGCAACGCTAATTGATTGAATAAAGACTATGGAAAAATAGGGACATTCCTTATACTTATACGTATAGAGTCAAGACATACAAGGAAGGAGTGACAATGAATGGCGATGCCCGATCTGCATATGCTGCGTGAATCGCTCAAACCGGATTGTGCGAATTGTTTCGGTCTCTGTTGTGTGGCGTTCCACTACTTGAAGTCTGAGGATTTCCCGATTGATAAACCCGCAGGACAGCCGTGTGTCCATTTGGCAGATTCGTATGCCTGCAACATCCATTCCGAACTGCGTGAGCGAGGCTTCAAAGGATGTACGGTGTACGACTGTCTCGGGGCCGGGCAGTTCGTGTCACAAGTGACGTTTCACGGACGAAGCTGGCGGGAGGACGATGTAGACGGCACGCGTATGTTCGCGACGGTACCAATCATGAACCAAGTCCATGAGCTGTTGCTCTACATCACTGACATCCTGACCTGGGAGATTCCTGGGCACGATGCTCGGTTACTCGAGACGTTATTGGGAGAGCTACTGGCTTTCCGTGAGTTGCCGCCTGAACAGTTGACCGGGACGGCGCTGATGGCATTCCGACAACAAGCCCGCCCATTGTTCGTCCGACTCAGTCAGCATATACGTGTGGAAGGATTGAAACAGGACGACCTGAAGTTGACGTCACGACACGAACAAGACCGGGCCGATTTGATTGGTCGAAACTTGAGTCGACACGATGTCAGAGGCACGTGTTACCGGGGTGCCCTGTTGATTGGCGCTAACTTACGTGGGCAAGACCTGTCCTATGTCGACTTCATGGGCGCCGACGTACGAGATCTCGATGTGCGAGGAGCTGTATTAACCGACGGTCTGTTTTTGACACAGATGCAAGTGAACGCGATGAAAGGGGACCGGCAGACAAGACTGGCACCCGTTTACACGCGACCGAGCCATTGGCTGTAACGCAAAAGACGACTTTCACGGGGGAGGTCGTCTTTTTGAATACCTGGAGTTTACGAAAGCGGTGGGAAATGGGGGAGCACATATTCCCCAAGCTCCTCGATGACCTCGTCGGCCGGACGTTGCCCGTCGAACAAAGCGAAGAACAAATGATTGACGCCGATGGCCCGATACGCCTCGAGCAGTTTGATTAACTGATTGCGACCGACACGGAAGCCGAGCCGGATTGGAGTCGGCAGTTCGTCCGGGTCATGTGCCAAATCGAGATGCATCGGCATCGAGAACGGACGGAACCCTTTTCCATGCGTCTGACCTGATTCGCGCCAATCGTTCAGCACTTGTTGCTGGGCGAAAGGTGCCTGCGGGTAGTACATCCACCCGTCTCCGTTCGCCCCAAGCCAGTCCATGTCTTGTTGTGCGAACCCGGTGATCATCGTCGGGATCCGCTTCTTCGGACGTGGCACGAGCGTTGCCTGTTCGACCTCCCCATAAGGTGATTCAATAGTTGGGTAGTTGTTATAGAGCGCCTGCTCCATGACACGAAGTGATTCTTTGAACTGGTCGCCACGTGTCGGGTGATCGACTCCGAGCCCTTTGAAATCGGCACGACGGTCACCTGAAGAGATCCCGAGAATCAATCGTTCTGGGAACAATGCTTCAATCGTTGCGACTTCCTTCGCCGAACGAAGGGGGTGACGGAGTGGCAAGACGAGCGCGGACGTACCGAGCGCAATGTTTTTCGTTTGACCAAGTAAATGTGTTCCGTAGATTAGCATATCGTAAATTTGACCGACAGCCGGGTCTAAGAAGTTTGGGTCTTTAAGTAAGACATCACGTAACCATAGCGCTGTGAAGCCATAGTCGTCTGCCTTTTGGGCAAGCTCGACTTGACGCTCGAGGGTCGGGGTACGCATTTTAAAATTTTCTAAAGGAATGTGGAGGCCGAGCGTGAGCTCGCCCTCCCGGTACATCCGGTTGTAGCTTCTATGATTGTTGAACATAAGCGCCTCCTTAGTTGGCTTCCAAACGACGTGAAATGGCTGTCAAGATGACGGCGATGATGACCATGATGCCACCGACCCAAGGGGTATGCACAAGTCCGATTGAATCGGTGACGAGTCCACCGATTGTTGCGCCGAGGGCAATCCCGATGTTGAAGGCCGCGATGTTGAGTGCGGACGCGACATCGACAGCGGCAGGTACATATTTTTCAGCCAATTGTACGATATACAGTTGAAGTCCAGGCACGTTCATGAAGGCGAGGAGTCCCATCAAGACGATGGCAATCAAACCTGCCACTTTGAACGGAATCATGAACGACATGATGATCATGACCGCTGCGTGAACGATAAACATATAGAACAATGCTTTCGCTGGATTTTCGTTGGCGAGCTTTCCACCGACCGCGTTCCCGATGGCGACCGCGATTCCGTAAACGAGTAAGACGACACTGATCAAGTTCGGGCTGATCTTTGTCACGTCTTGCATGATGGGTGTCAAGTACGTGAAGGCGACGAACGTTCCGCCGTAACCGAGTGCTGTAATCAAGAATCCGAGCATGAGACGACCGTTTGTGAGCAGTTTCTTCATATCTGAGAACTTCGCTGGTGGTGACTGTTTCAAATCTTTTGGAATCAAGAAGAAACTTGCGATGATTGAAATGACACCGAGTGCTGCGACGGCGAAGAAGGTGGCGCGCCATCCGAACGCTTGTCCGATGAAAGTACCGAGTGGGACTCCTGTAACGGTTGCGACAGTTAAACCAGTGAACATGAGTGCGATGGCACTCGCTTTTTTATGCGGTGGTACGAGTTGAACAGCAATCGTTGCCCCGATGGAGAAGAAGACACCATGCGAGAATGCGGTGATAAATCGGGCGACAATCAAAAGTTCAAAGGTGGTCGACATGGCCGAGACCAAGTTTCCGCCGATGAAGACGACCATGAGTGCCATGAGTAACGTTTTGCGGTTCATCCGGTTCGTCAGTGCCGTCAAAATCGGTGCACCGACGGCTACGCCGATCGCGTAACCCGAGATAATGAGACCCGCGAGAGTGATGCCGATGTTTAAATCACTTGCGATCGATGCGAGGAGACCGACCGGGACGAACTCGGTCGTTCCGATGCCGAAAGCGCTGATCGCGAGGGCGAGTAATGCCAACCCTCCATTTTTAGGTGCCTGTTCTTCGACAGGTTGTGTGTACGGTTGATTCATGAGTAGTTCCTCCTAAAATAAATGAATAGTGTGGAAGACGAGGGCCCTTCGTCTCCGGATAGCAAAGACATCTCACTTTCCTCTATTGTTCAGTACGGTCGAAAAAGTACCTTACCGTCTCAAGGGGATGTTACAAGCGAAATGAACTTGTATAGATTTGCTACAGTTGCTATCATAAGTGCATGAAAACAGTTTGAGAAGTACATACTTTTTAGTGCGGTAGGCACCAAAAAGTGCCTATGTAAGGAATGGAGGAAACGAAATGCCATATAATATTCCGGTCGAAGCGACACTTGACGTCATCGGCGGTAAGTGGAAAGTCGTCATCATGTGTCACTTGATTAAAGGGGAGCGACGGACGAGTGAACTGCGTAAACTCATGCCGAACATCACGCAAAAAATGCTCACCCAACAATTGCGTGAGCTCGAAGCGGATGGTGTCGTCGTTCGTACGGTGTTCGAGCAAGTTCCGCCGAAAGTCATTTACTCACTCTCTGAGTACGGATGGTCACTCAAGCCAATCTTAGACGCCATGTGCGCCTGGGGCGAGTGCCATATCGATCAGTCCGGTGAAGAGGTCATTTCATAACCATCACGGTCGTCCAATACGGGCGACCGTTTTTCGTAGTGACAAGTCGGGTACAGGGACAGAGACAAGGAGGGAATTAGGATGGACGTGAAAACTTTTTTGTTTACAGATGACGGCTCCATTCCCAACCATCCGGATTATCCGGCGCTCCTCTATCGTGGCGTCTTTGATGACCCGAGCGGGATGCGAGAGACGTTTGCCCATAATGAATGGACGAACAGTTGGGTGAACGGGGTGTTCGACTATCATCACTATCACAGCAACACGCATGAAGTATTGGGCATATTACAAGGTGAAGCGACGCTTCAACTCGGAGGGACGAACGGTGACCTCGTCCGCGTCCGCCTAGGTGATGTCCTCGTCTTACCGGCGGGAACGGGACATCGTCGCATCGAGGCGAGCGAAGATTTTCAAGTGGTCGGGGCATACCCGGACGGTCGTGACTATGACACGTTGACAGGAAA
Organism: Exiguobacterium sp. KJ 601; assembly: GCF_027161185.1. Classification (GTDB taxonomy): domain Bacteria; phylum Bacillota; class Bacilli; order Exiguobacteriales; family Exiguobacteriaceae; genus Exiguobacterium; species Exiguobacterium profundum. Next base: position 574,491 of record NZ_JADHZG010000001.1, read on the forward strand.
GACGGAAGAACGACCGGACAACGTAAAGCGAATCGAACAAGTCGAAAAACCGAAGTTTGACCCCGTCTTCGGGACGACGGGTCCACTACATGAAGCATGGACAAAGGAGGAAACGTTATGAATCAACGACTACCACATTCTTTATTACTTGCAGCTTTGAAGCAAAACGTCGTCAAATTGAAAGACGGACGCGAGATGCGCGCACTCGGACAAGGTACATGGCGCATGGGGGAAGACAAATCGAAGCATGATGCCGAGGTTGAAGCGCTTCGGACAGGAATCGACTGCGGACTCCATGTCATCGACACGGCGGAAATGTATGGGGAAGGGGAGTCTGAGAAGTTGGTAGGGGAAGCAATCCAAGACCGACGCGAAGATGTCTTTCTCGTCTCGAAAGTGTATCCATACAATGCGTATGGCCACAAACTCGTCAGCGCATGTGATGCGTCGCTCGAACGACTCGGGACGGACTACCTGGATCTTTACTTACTCCATTGGCGAGGCGATGCCCCGCTCGAGGAGACGATTCAAGGGATGGAACAGCTCAAAGCGGACGGAAAGATTCGGGCATGGGGAGTCTCGAACTTCGACGTGGACGATATGAAGGAATTGCTGTCGCTACCGAATGGAGACAAGTGCGCGGTCAATCAAGTGCTCTATCATCTTGGCAGTCGCGGGATTGAGTACGACCTCCTTCCTTATCTAAAAGAACAAGGGATTCCTGTCATGGCATACGCTCCACTCGCTGAAGGAAGTGACGTGAAAGAAGAGGTCTTCAATAACGAAACGATCAATCGGATCGCGGAGTCGTATAGTGCCTCAGTCGCGCAAGTCTTACTTGCTTGGACGATCCGGAGCGGACACGTCATCGCCATCCCGAAAGCCGGGCAGGCCGAGCATGTCGAGGAGAATGCGGCAGCGCTCTTGCTCGACATGAGTGAGGAAGATTTTGCTTCGCTCGATGAGGCGGTCCCGCCACCGACAACGAAACAACCGCTAGATGTGATTTGAAACGATAAAGGACTGGTAATTTCGCCAGTCCTTTTGCATGTTCACGTTGATTAAATATCGATTTCTGAAAAGATGAATTGTGTTTTTGTTTGAGCATATGGAATCACTTCATCGATAAAAGATTCAGCTGCAGAAAAAGACGAGAATTGCATTTTGATGAGATAACAGGCGTCACCCGATATGCGATAACAAAATGAAACATTCGGTTGTTGTTTTAAATAATGAATGAACGCTTCATATTGGCCATTCTTCACTGTTGCCTCGATGATACATTGAATTGGAAGACCTAGCTTTTCGTGATCAAGTACAAGCGAGTATTGTTTGATGACTCCAAATGATTCTAGTCGTCGAACCCGCTCGCTAACAGAAGGAGCGGAAAGTTTAATACGTCGTCCGAGCTCACTCATGGAAAGACGGCTGTCTTGTTCTAATTCATAGATAAGTCTGTGATCAATTTCATCGATTTTTAGCATGACAGGTATTTTGCCTCATTTCGTTATTTATTGAATGTTTATAGGTACATTTTGATTGTGGATGAAATGGAGTTGGATGAAAAGACCTTTTATCATATAAGTACAGGAGGTGAAGGAAATGCCAAGAATTAAGTTAGCAGAGCATGGAGGGACAAAGTTTGAACGTTTACTTGGTCATAATATCGAAATTCAAGAAAATTGGTCAAAACTAGGGGATTCATTGAATAATGCTGGTCAACTTTCTCCCACATTGAAGGAACAAGTCCGTCGAACACTTGCGCAACGAAATGGATGTGAATATTGTCGAGCAAAAGGAAAGCCAGATCAAATTCAATTCGATGAACAAACAGCGGTTGCCGTAGGTTTTGCGGAAGTTTTCTTAAAAATGAAAGGAGAAATTCCATCTTCTATCATTGAGGTGTTAAAAGAAACATTCATGGAGGCGGAAATTAGTGAATTGTGTGCCTTTATTACGTTTATGACAGCATCCCAATATGTAGGGGCGATGTTAGGGTTAGAAGCGGAAATTTGACATATACATATCAATTTCTCCTCTCTTTTTTAGGGAATAAAAAGATTGATTTGCCTTTCATACTTCAGTACGAAGTGAACCCAAATGAAAAGACCACCGGAAGCTTCCGATGGTCTTACTGATCAGTTCGCTAGCGGATGTTTCAAGAGATAGTCTTCGATTTGATCAATCGTTTCTTTCAACACGCCGTCTGCGAATGGTGATTTGAGACCTGCCAGTTCGACGAGTTCGAGGAACGAACGGCTTCCGCCTGCCTGACAGAGCGTGAGGTAATCGCTCCATGCCGCTTCGCGGTCTTCATGCATGCGCACCCAGAACTGGAATGCACATACTTGTGCGAGCGTATAGTCGATATAGTAGAACGGGCTTTGGAAGATGTGACCTTGTTGGTGCCACCATGCGCCCGATTCGAGATAGTCGTTCGTCTCATAATCACGGTGCGGGAGATAGACCTTCTCCAAATCGCGCCACGCCTGCCGACGCTCGGCAGCTGTCATCTCTGGGTTGCGGTAGACGACGTGTTGGAACTCATCGACGAGCACGCCATACGGAAGGAACGTCATGCTACCTGCCAAATGATTGAACTTATACTTGTCGACTTGGTCGCCGAAGAAGAGCTCCATCCATGGCCAACAGAAGAATTCCATCGACATCGAGTGGATCTCACACGCCTCATAAGTCGGGAAGGCGTATTCCGGTGTCGTCAAATGACGGCTTTCATACACTTGGAAGGCATGACCGACTTCGTGCGTGAGAACATCGATGTCGCCTGCCGTCCCGTTGAAGTTCGAGAAGATGAACGGAAGTCCTTCAGACGGTAAGTACGTGCAGTATCCGCCACCAGATTTCCCTGGTTTCGCCGTCAAGTCGAGGGCGCCGCGTTCCTGCATGTACTGGAAGAACTCGTCCGTCTCATTTGAGAGTTCACGATACATTTTGTTTCCGCCTTCGATGATGAACGACTCATCGCCTTGCGGTGTCGCGTTTCCGTCTGGGAAGACGAACGACTCGTCATAGTAATAGAGGTGGTCGACACCGATTCGTTTCGCCTGCTTTTCTTTCAAAGCAGAAGCGAGCGGGACGATGACGTCACGGACTTGTTTCCGGAAGTTGTCGACCATCGACTCGTCATAACCGACACGCTGCATCCGTGCATAACCGAGTTCGACGAACGACGGGAAGCCAAGGGCGTGAGCGATTTCCGTACGGACGCGTATGAGTTCCCCATAAATGCGGTCGAGCTCATCGCCGTTATCAGAAAGGTATGTATAGCGGGCGACAGATGCGGCTTTTCGGACATCACGGTCTGGTGATTGAAGATATGGGCCGAACTGTGACAAGTTGAGTGTCTTGCCGTCAAACTCGATTTGCGCAGCGGACATGACCTTTTGATAAGCTGTCGCGAGGCGGTTTTCTTCCTGCAGTTTCGGGATGAGTGACTCCTCGAACGTTTCAAGTGCGCGCTCGGCGAGAGAGAACAGTTGGCTGCCCCATTCCGCTTCGAGTTCAGTGCGAAGCTCGTGGTTCGTCAAGACGCGATAGTACGCTTGAATCTCCTTCTCATAGACCGGAAGTGCGTCGTCAAAGAATGCCTGTTCTTCTTCGTAAAACGAATCGCGTGTGTCGACCGAATGTCGGATCGCGACGAGTTGACTTTGTGTCTCAAAGTCGTTCCGTTCTTTGTTGATTTGGCGAATGAGTTCGTTCGCTTCCTCGAGTGTGCTGGCTTGCTGTAATTCGGCAGAATAGTCCGACAATCTGCTGTTTAAAGCGTCCAAGTCGGGCCGTTCATATGACAATTTTGTGAAAGTCGTCATTGTAAGCGCCTCCATCGTGTGAAATTTTTACAAAGTGTAAAAAGGGCTTGCAAAAGCGATTGCACACTCGTATTCTTACGATGTGTAAAACGATTTCGCACTACCTTATTACAACTATACCGTTAATAGGGTAGGGATTGAAGTATTAGCTTTTCGGGTATAAAAGTGAAGACTTCGATTCAATAGAACATGTTGGAGGGATTAAGCTATGGGATTCTTTAAAAAACTTTTTGGTGGTAAAGAAGAACAACTCAACGCGGTTTCACCGCTTACAGGAAAGGTCGTCGACATCACGAACGTACCGGACCAAGTATTCTCACAAAAAATGATGGGTGACGGGATCGCAATCGAGCCGACAGAAGGAAAAGTCGTCTCACCGGTTAGCGGAACAATCGCGACAGTATTCCCAACAAAACACGCGATCGGTATCAACGCGGACAACGGTGCGGAATACTTGATTCACATCGGTTTGGATACGGTAAACCTTAAAGGTGAAGGCTTCGAGACACACGTTACAGAAGGTCAATCTGTCAAAGCAGGCGACCCACTCGTCACGTTCGACCTCGACTTCATCAAAGCGAACGCGCCATCGACGATCACTCCGATCATCATCACGAACCACGACAGCTTCGGCGTGAACAAACTTGTCGCAGAAGGCGACACGGTGACAGCTGGATCTTCGGAAGTCGTCGAGTTGACAAAGAAATAAGAAGACGACCCATGACTCGGGAGCTTAGGCTTCCGAGTATTTTTTTGCGAATGCGGGAATTATAATGAAGAGAGGGAAGGGGGAATTGAGATGGATGGAAAAAATGCACCATACCGGGGATACGGGGATCGGATACGAATATTACGGGAACGGGCCGGATTGTCGATTGAGACGCTTGCGGAACAGATTGGCGTCGCCCCGTACTTTATCCGACGTACCGAACTGAGTGAGGTCTATCCGACCATGCCTTACATAGAGGCGCTCGCAGACGCTTTGCAAATCGACCCGAACTATTTGGCACGCCATATTTGGACGGGCGAGTCGCTCAAAGTCCTCATGCGAGGAAAAGTGCCGGAACTCGAACAGATGAAGCTCGCCTATGAAGAAGCGATGCACGGAAAGTCCGTCGAAGAAATGCAACGGCAACTCGAAGAGCGGATGCGCATCTTTGACTTGATGCACGAAGAAGAGTTACAACGAATCTTTGACCAAGATGAAGAGCCGACGACGCATCATGCACTCGAAGCGCTCGTCGATGCGGTGCTTGATCTCGGACGGTCACATGACACGACGCGTCACATCGTCCCGTTCGCACGCTATGTGGAACGGCTTGTCCCAGACCAATTCGCAGACAACTCATTCCAGTACGCGGAGTATGGTGTCGTGGATAAATCGTATAAATTGCAATGACCGTAGAGCATTCTACGGTTTTTTTGTGCACAAAAAAGTGACCAGGAGAATCCCCTGGTCACTTCAATCAGCGCATCGGACGCGCTTCGTAGCGTACTTTTGGACGTGTGCCGGCGAGTAAGAAGCCGAGCACGATATTCAAGATTGTGAGCACCCATCCGACATAACCGAATGTGTAGGCAAGACTCGCCAGCATCGTTTGCCAGTCGAGCAATGCTGCTGCGTCCCCGCGGAATGTGAAGCGGATGACGGTGAAGCCAATGAGTGTCGTTGCAGTAATCATGATGCCGATCCATGCGCCACCGAAGCGGGACGTTTGAGAGCGTCTGCTGACCGGATACCAAAACGCGAGCGTTCCGATGAACGTACTGCCTGCATAGGCAAGCAGGATTTGCCATAACGCATCCGCGTCTAAGAAGACGGTATAACAGATGAACGTCGTGAGCGTCGTCATAAACGTAAAGATTAAGGCTGCGAGTAATCGTGATCGCATAGTTCGTTTTCCTCCTCATTTTGCACATTCTTTAGAGTAAACGAAAACGAATTTGCTGTAAACGTTATTGACGGTTTTGTAATATTTGTCGCCATTGTTTAATAGCGTTCGTTCCATAGAACAAGACGCCGCCACGATAGAATTTCGAGCCAATCCACAGTGTGATACCGATCGTTCCGATGAGTAACCCGATCGAGAGCGCCACTTCCCATACGGCCACATCGACGAGCATGACGCGAAGGAACATGAGCATCGGAGCGAAGAACGGGACGAACGAGAGAATGGTCACGATGGTCGCATCCGGGTTGTTCAATCCAAACATCGCGACTAAGAACGCAGCGACGAGGAGCATGATGACCGGCATGACCATTTGTTGTGACTCTTCGACACGGCTGACAAGTGAACCGAGGACAGCGAAGAGTGAGGCGTACAACAAGTACCCGAGCAAGAAGAAGACGAGTAGATAGATGACAGCCCGTGCGTTGCCGGCGTTCTCGATGACCGTCGTCGCCAGTTCGCTACCACTCGCACTTACATAACCAAACCCGAGGAAGATTCCGATTTGGATGAGGGCGAGTGTCCCGATAGCGGTCACTTTCGCAAGCATATGGGTCACTGGATGAGTCGTTGAGATGATGAGCTCCATGACACGCGATGACTTCTCCGTCGTCACTTCTGTTGAAATCATCGATCCGTACGTGATGATTGAAATGTACAGGAGCATCAACATGACGTAAACGAGCGCCGAAGACGAGAGAAGCTCATCCGAGTTCTCTCCACCGCGTCCGAGATAGGACTCGTCGAGTTGGATCGGTTCGCTGAGAGCAGCGATGACGGCCGGGTCGACATCGGACGATTCAATCAATTCCGCATTGCGCAACTGTTGTAAAGATGTTTGCAGGAGGGTCGTGAACTCCTGTTCCGGTCGTTCGGAGATGACGCGGGCATCATAGCCGTCGACAAAAGCGACGACCCCATACTCTCCGTCGTTGATGCCGGTCCGTGCCTCTTCTTCCGTGATTTCGCTAGATGCGACGTCTTCATAGCCGAGTGACTTCATCGTGTCGACGAGTTCTGTGTTCTCAGATACAACGAGAGCACTCGCCTGTTCAGAGTCCTCGAACGAGGACATGATGCGGTCGATGTTCGTGAACCCGAAGATGAACAGGATGGTTAGCGCCGTCGAGATGAGGAATGCTTTTGAACGAATTCTTGATTTGAGTGTGAACGCATAGAGCGGTCCAAAGTTATGAAACATGCTGTCCGACCTCCTTGATGAAGATGTCATTGAGCGATACCGGTTGGCGCATGAACGTCTTCACGTTCGCCTGATGACGGACGAGTGCCGACAGGACGGCGTCACTGTCTTCGAAAGAATGTAAGCGTACTAGATGACCGGATTTGTAAGGCTCGATTGTCTCCACGACTGGGAGCGACTCGAGAATGTGAATCTGGTCCGTTTCAATAAAGAGGGCAGGTTCTTCGTATCTCGACTTGATTGTCGGGACGTCACCGCTTACGACGGCACGGCCACCTTTCAAGATGCCGACGTGTTGGCACAATTCTTCGACATGTTCCATTCGATGACTCGAGAAGACGATGGTCGTCCCGGCGTCACGCAACGCGAGAACTTCACGCTTCAGGATTTCAACGTTAACCGGGTCGAGGCCGCTGAACGGTTCGTCTAAGATGACGAGTTCCGGGTTATGGAGCAGGGCGGCGACGAGCTGAATCTTCTGTTGATTCCCTTTTGATAGCTGCTCGACGCGCATCGTTTCATATTGAGGAATTTCAAGGCGTTCGAGCCATGACTTGACCGCGCGTTTGGCATCGCTCCCGCGCATGCCCTTTAGGCTTGCGAGAAAGACGAGCTGTTCACGCACTTGGGATTTGGGATACAGGCCACGTTCCTCGGGCAAATAGCCGACGATGCGATGGTCGACCGCTTTACCGTTCCACGTGATACTCCCATCGGTCGGCTTCAAGATGTCGAGGATCATCCGGAACGTCGTAGTCTTTCCAGCACCGTTTGCACCGAGCAAACCAAACATTTCCCCTTGTGGGACGCGGAACGTGAGGTCGTCGACAGCTTTGAAGTCACCAAACTCCTTGGTGACGCGTTCGATATGTAATGCCATATTCTATTACCTCCTTAGAATGTCTCTTCTTCTATCGTACGCCACCTTGAGCAAAAAGTTTCACTTTTTCTGGTAAATGATTTATCTTGAAATCAAGATAATAAAAGGAGGATGACAATGAAAACGCAGTCTACGGGAATCCATCACATTTCGTCGATGGTACAAGACCCGCAACGTACGCTAGATTTTTATGGACAGGTACTCGGTCTCCGCTTCGTGAAACAGACCGTTAACTTTGATGACCCTGGTACGTATCATCTCTATTTTGGGGATGAAGTCGGGACACCAGGGACGGTGATTACGTTCTTTCCAATCCCGGGCTTAGGGAAAGGGCAGGTCGGGAGCGGACAGGTTGGCGTGACGACTTATCTCGTACCGGCAGGAAGTTTACCGTTCTGGGAAGAAAGACTACAACAGCACGGCATCGCGACCGTCGCCACTGAACGGTTCAGCGAGGCATCACTCTTATTTGAAGACCCGGACGGACTCGTCGTCGAACTCGTCGCCCGACCGAGCTCTAAACAGACACGCTGGGTCATTCCCGGTATCACAGAACATGAAGCAATTGTCGGATTCGCCGGAGCGACTTTGTTGTCGAAAGCACCGGACGAAACCGTGCGCTTGTTGACGGAACTGTTCGGCTTTGAACGGGTCGCAGAGGATGAAGAGTGGATCCGTTTGAAAGGGTCAGCCGATTACGGGAACGTCATCGATGTGAAGAAAACGATTTTACCAAACGGGGTCCCTGGAACGGGAACGGTTCATCACATCGCGTGGCGCGTTACCGACGGAGACCATTATCCGACCTGGCAAGACGCCATCTTTGATCTTGGATTAAGACCGACCGAAGTGAAAGAACGAAATTATTTCCGCTCCGTCTATTTCCATGATGCTGGACGTATCCTGCACGAACTCGCGACGGACGTACCTGGATTCACTGTGGACGAATCCGTTGACACGCTCGGTGAGACGTTGCGCTTGCCACCATGGCTCGAAGCGGACCGAGATAAAATCGTCCGCACACTACCAGCAATCACGATACCGAGAGGAGAACACATATGATTCATCAATTCATTCAAGGTACAAAAGATACGACACTCGTTTTATTACACGGAACTGGAGGGACCGAGCAGGATTTGATTCCGCTCGCGAAAGAACTATCGACCGAAGCGAACATTTTAACGCTTCGAGGGGATGTCATTGAAAACGGGATGTCCCGTTTCTTCCGTCGCCACGCGGAAGGGGTGCTCGACCTTGAAGATTTAAAGAAACAGACAGAGCGCTTCCTTCATTTTTTAGATGAAGCGGCGACAACGTATGGCATCGACCGGGATAAGATGATTCCGCTCGGCTACTCGAACGGGGCGAATTTAATCGGGTCGGCACTTTACCGTCATCCGGCGTTCACTGCTTCACTCCTATTCCACCCGATGGTACCGGACCGTTCATTGACGCTACCTGACTTGTCAGGAACGAACGTGTTCATCTCGGCTGGCGAACGCGACCCGATTTGCCCGAAAACAGAAACAGAAGAGCTGACGTCGACACTCCGAAACGCGGGAGCGGACGTCGAGCTCTTCTATCACTCGGGGGGACATGAACTTCGCATGGAAGAAGTCGAGGCAGCACGGACATGGATTGCCGCATACCTCGACTGATTCATTCAAGCCATTTTTTTCGGTTTGTTCGGACGAGAATAGACGACGAGGACCCCTCGGTCAATCAAATAGGCGGCGAATAAACGTTTCGCTTCCTCAGCACGCACAGTTCGGTCGATTTGGATATACAATCGACCGAGCTTTTTTTGTGAGGTGCGCGTGAGCAACCAAATCGAGTCGAGCGTATACTGCCAACTTTGGAGCGTGTCGCCACCGATATATAAGTAGCGGTTTTGGGTGCGCTCGAGCAAGTAGTTGAGCCACCAGACGTCACGAGCCAGTTTAGCGCAGACACCGAGCACGAACGTGAGACCGAGGAAAGCCATGCTAGATAAGACAGGATGAATGGCAGAGAACCCGTTGCGGACGGACTCGAAGGCGACAAGGAGCAATCCGACGGAAAAGACGCTGACGAACCACCAGAATCCGAAGTTAGAGAATGAACGTTTTGGGTCATGCACCATATGATGTCTATTCCGGATGATCGATGCCATTCTCTCCACCTCCTCTATTAGAATATTCTGAATATTTGGTAACACCACTATACTATACTGTACCCAATCCCGTCTATTTGAATACGCACACAACATGCTGAATCGTGAGGATTTTTTGACGTTTCGGCTTGTATTCCTCCAATTATGGGAATGATGACAGTGAAGACATGAAAATTTTGTTGAAACGTAATTTCACTTAGTAGAGGAATCGCTTATGATAGGTGAGGGATTTTCCAAGACCTACATGGATTCTGTCTGTAAAGAGAACGTGAAAACATGAAGGTCAGCTTCATTGCAGTCATCATAGAGAACTAGAGGGAATGTTATGAGAAATTATTGGTATGACAATATTAAAGGAGTGCTCGTCCTACTCGTCGTCTTCGGACATTTGTTGACCGATGTCCGCGGTGCTTATGACGATATTTTACCAAAGTGGGTGTATCTGTTCCTGTATACCTTCCACATGCCGTTGTTCATCATGTTGAGCGGTTACTTTTATCGGGAGAACCGCTATTTGCGCGTAATCCAGTTATTCGTGGTCTATGTCATTTGGCAGGTCATCCTTGGGTCATGGTTCGCATTTACAGAAGGGATTCCGATTTTCTCACTTGAAAATCCGGGTCTGAATTTGTTGAAGCCGTACTGGGCGCTTTGGTATCTGATGGCCATCATTTTCTGGTACATCATCACCCCGTATGTGACACAACTGAAAGGCTACGTGTTATATGCACTATTATTCGCGCTCCTGTTTGGATTCCAAGCCGAGGCGACGGGGTATTTCGCGTTACGAAAAGTCATCATGTTCTATCCGTTCTTCTTGATCGGGAACTGGATGTCCGAGCGCAATACGCTCAACTTCTTTGAGTTACCAAAACGGGCCGAGCACCGGAATCGATATCGCATCGGTGGGGCGATTGTCTTCATCACGCTCACACTGGGACTCTTGGTCTCGATGCGGGTCCAGCAAGACGATACGTTCTATCATATCGGGAACTTGTTCAAATTCCGTTTCGCCTATGACACGGCCGTCCCAGAGGCGATGTGGAGTGGACCGTTCGCCTTTTTGATTGTTTATACGGTGTCGCTCCTCATGTCAATTAGTTTCGCGCTCATCATCCCAGGACGACAGCTCCCGATTTTTTCGCGTGCCGGGCAGTATAGTCTGTACGTCTATCTCGTCCACGTCTTCTTTGTTGTCGCCTGGAAGGCGTTTATACCGGCTGGGTTCATGCCGACATCTTGGATGCAACTGCTCGTCTTGTTCGGTGTCGCCTTTGTGATGGTCCTCGTGATTATCAGTCCACCGATGGTCCGTCTCTTGCGTCCGCTCGTCGAGATTGACGTGAAGCGTGTCCAAAATACGAAGGGTGTAAAAGGGTAAAGTCTTTTCTAAACGCTTCATTTCCGCTACACTTTATTAAGAAGAAACGAAACTAGAGTTAAGGAAGTGACCCTATGCCATACGAAAATGGAATGCACAGCACAGAAGGCGACGTGAACGTATCACGTCACGTCGTTGAAATGATCGCCGCGGTCGCGGTCAAAGAAACGAAACACGTTTCGTTCACGCAAGAAGATACGAAATTGTCAGAGCGTGCTCTCATGAAACATGTGAAAGTCGATGAGTCGGACGAAGGCATCACCATCAACCTATCGCTTTATATCGCGTACGGACAGTCGATCATCAAAACGGTGACGGCCGTCCAAGAGCGCATCACGCAAGATATGGACACGATGCTTGCGATGACACCACGTTCTGTGAACGTCAAAGTGGTCGGTATTCAGCTGTAATAAGGAAGGGGAGAGCGCATGCTCTTCTCTTTTTTTGATTTTTGCGAAAACGGTTGCATCAAGAGAACGTTTTCATTTATAATAGAAATCGAACAAGTGCAACCGTTTGCATCATTGACCAAACGTGCGACGGGTACTTGTCAAGTTCCCTAAATGTAGTCTGACGACACAAGCATTTGAAGGAAAGGCGGAAAGCATGTATGTCAACGATTGAAGCAGTGATTTTCGATTTGGACGGTGTCATCACTGACACCGCAGAGTACCATTATCTCGCTTGGAAGCAGCTCGGTGAAGAGCTCGGAATTCCATTTGACCGCGAATTCAACGAAACGCTCAAAGGCGTGAGTCGGACTGAGTCGCTTGAGCGGATCCTTACGCTCGGCGGTAAACAAAACGATTTCACACCGGAAGAGAAAGCAGAACTCGCACAAAAGAAAAACGAGCACTACGTTGAACTTATTCAACATATCTCATCCGACGATCTTCTTCCTGGTATCGTTTCATTCCTCGATGAAATCAAAGAGGCGGGACTCAAAATCGGAATGGCTTCTGCTTCAAAGAACGCATTTGCGGTCGTTGACGCACTTGGGGTCCGACATTACTTCGACCATATTGTCGACGCAGCAACTGTCGCCCAATCAAAACCACACCCCGAAGTGTTTTTGAAGGCCGCTTCTGCCCTTGGCGTGAAACCCGAACTCGCCATCGGCGTTGAAGACGCGGCTGCCGGTGTAACTGCAATCAAAGCGGCAAATATGTTTGCTGTCGCCGTCGGAGAAGAATCGATGCTTGGTCATGCAGACCTCATCGTCGCTTCTACTGACGAACTGTCACTTGAACGCATCCTCGAACGCGTTCACGTGTAAATGACTACAATCATCTTCCGTGAGACGGCGACTGCCCCGAACAGTCGCCGTCTTTTTTTGAGTCAAAAGTCCTAAATAGACAGAATTGCCCAAAAAGAGATGACAAACACATTACAAATCCGTTACACTTTTATAGAAGATATAGAGGGATTATTAGGAATTACTGATTTAAATTAGGGAATTCCGAATTATAATTGGATGTAGAAGGGGATTTGTGTATGGAATCTACGAATGTCAATGACCACATTTATCGAGAATTGATGGAAATTGAGGAGTCGTATCGCCAATTGCAACGACGTGCCGAGTATTTGATTGCGGAATTGAGTCGAGATAGAGAAGATAAGGACTCCATGACTGATGCGTCAAAACGCCTACGTCCGCGCCGTGTGAACCAGCGTTATCCGCTCGAGGTGTACGTTCATCAAGTGACGGATCTACTGAAAGAGCGTCAGACGATGAGCGTGCGTGATATTCAAATGGAACTTGAACTTCGTTACCGTCATCACATCAGCAACATTTACCAATTGATGGTGAAAATTGAAGGGGTCAACCCGGAAATCAAAAAAATTGGTCGCGGCTTGTATACATACGAACCGACAGAAGAAGTGGCAGCGACACTTTCATGATCCAGAGCTGATGGGGAACGCCTCATCGGCTTTTATTGTAAACGGACTGATATCCACTCCTCGATTCAAAATGTGATATAATTCGCCAGAGTCTATTTTTTTGAGAGAGGAACTGTCGGCCCATGCTATGGATTGCCATGTTGGTCAGTTTTGTGATGGCCATCTTGATTACACCGCTCGTTCGTCGATTCGCATTTTTCATCGGTGCAGTCGATCATCCGAACGCACGAAAAGTACATTTACGGACGATGCCACGAATCGGGGGTCTCGCGATTTTTATCGCATTTTTCATCGGCTACGCCTTGCTGCTTCCGACGAGTCGATATAACGACGCTATCTTGATTGGCGCTGTCGTCATTCTCCTTACCGGACTGATCGATGACCGGTTCCAGTTATCAGCCCGTGTCAAGTTGATGGGACAGATGATTGCGACGGTCGTTGTCTTGAACTCGGGGATGCGAATTGAACTCATCAATCTTCCGTTCGACCAGCAACTCTACCTCGGGTCATGGAGCATCCCGATCACCGTCCTTTGGCTGATTGGGATCACGAATGCCATCAACTTGATTGATGGTCTCGATGGTCTCGCCGCCGGTGTGTCGAGCATCGCCCTCGGGACGATTGCCGTGTTAGCCATCATTCAGGGGAACGTCTATTTGACGATGATGGCGCTCTTGCTTCTTGCGAGTACGCTCGGGTTTCTCGTTCATAATTTTTATCCGGCGAAAATCTTTATGGGCGATACGGGAGCACTGTTCCTCGGGTACATGCTCGCCGTCTTCTCGCTCATCGGGTTTAAGAACGTGACATTGTTCTCGCTCGTCGTCCCGGTCCTCTTGCTCGGGTTGCCGATCTCGGATACAATTTTCGCCATCGTGCGCCGGCTCGTCCAAGGGCGACCGCCGATGTCGCCGGATAAATCGCATATGCATCATCAGTTGATCGATATGGGCTTCACGACACGGCAAGCCGTCTTGCTCATGTACGGGATGACCTTGTTCTTTGGCATCTCATCCATCTTGTTCGCCAAGACGACGATGCTCGGTGCGGTCATCACGTTCATCGTCGTGTTGATTGTCATTGAATTGATCGTGGAATCAACCGAACTGATTCATCCAAATTATAAACCGATTATTCGCACGTCCCGACGACTGCTCGGTCGACCGCGAACCTAAAAAATAGCCAGTATCGCCGCGCGATACTGGCTATTATTGTTTTAGTAAGTGATTGTCTCAGTCATCGTATCGTCTGTTTCGTCAGTTGATGGTTCATCCGCTGTAACGGGCATGCCGAGCTCCGTCTGGAGAAGGGCCTGGGCGTCACGAAGGTCAGCCGGGTCGATTTCATAATAGTAGACCCCGTTCAGCGTCAGGTCCGTCCCTTCAAGTGTTTCGCGGTTGAACGACTTCAGCGATTTTGCGTAAGGCTGAAGTTGTGAGGCCTCTGACAACGTCATGTTCGTCCGGATGTTCTCGCCGACAGCATTCATGATCCGGTTCAGCTTCGTAAACGAGTTGATGGTCGTCGCCTCATTGATGATGGCCTCGATAACTTGCTGTTGTCGACCGGCTCGACCGATGTCGCCGGCAGGGTCTTGCTTCCGCATCCGGGCATAGGCAAGTGCTTCTTTTCCGTTCAAAACTTGAACGCCAGGCTCTAGCTCGACATTTCCGGTCGCTTTTCCAGAGATGGGGATGAGGACATCGATCTCGACGCCACCGACCGCATCGACCAAATCTTCGATTCCATCAAAGTTGATGGTCGCATAGTAATCGATTGGGATGTCGAGCAGGTTCTCGACGGTCGCGATGGTCGTGTCAATGCCTCCGTAAGCGTAAGCATGGTTGATCTTGTCTTTGAACGGATCCTCATCGTCGATGATGATGTCGACATATGAGTCGCGTGGGATGCTGACGAGCGTCACTTGCCGCGATTCCTTGTTGAACGTGGCGACCATGAGCGAATCAGTCCGTCCTTCCTCGAGCGAGGCGCCGCCATCGACTCCTGCTAACAGGACGGAAAAGTGATCTTTCGTCAAGTCGATGGTCTCGTCGCGACGTTCTGACTTGTCGCCACGTTCCAACGCCTTGTTCGCGTTTTCGGCGGTTTCATTCGCTTTGAAGACAAAATAGCCGAAAGCGGAACCAGCGATGAGCAATACGACACCCAACACGATGAGGACAATTTTCCAAGGTGATCTTTTCTTGCGTGGGGGTGTTTTCATGTTGTTTCCTCATTTCAGTCGTTTCTTTTAGTATAGGCGTTTCAGCGTTTGAAATCACGTTCGATGATGCGGATCCCATGAGTTTGAAGCTGACCTTGACCGTTCGTCATGTCTGTCAGCCAAGCGAGCGCTTCCTCTGTCTCTTCCACGGGTACCGAGACATGAAACGTGACGAGGTCGGCGTAGATGATGTCATCGAGCAGATAGCTAGACTGTCTCAACTCGTTTTCGACTTTTCCAATCCATGTATAGTCGACGGTGAGTGTCAATTGTTGCATCGGTAGGCGTTCGACGATGCCGACCGCATCAAGTCCTTCGCTTACAGTTCCACCGTAGGCACGAATAAGTCCGCCGCCACCGAGCTTGATTCCACCGAAATAACGTGTCACGACGACGACCGTATCTTTTAAGTGGCGTTTGCGTAACACCTCGAGCATCGGCATGCCGGCCGTACCGCTTGGCTCACCGTCGTCGTTCGCTTTTTGGTGCTCGTTGCGTTCCCCGATGATGTACGCTGAACAGTTGTGGTTCGCGTTCCAATGCTCTTTCTTGATGGCTTGGATGAACGCCTGCGCCTCTTCCTCTGTTTCGACACGTTTGAAATGAGCAATAAATTTTGACTTTTGGATAACGACTTCGTATGTTCCACTTTGTTTTATAGTATAATTTGACTCAATAGACATTTCTGAAAATTCTCCTTTCTATTTTTAAATATTTTTTTTAGAATTTAAGTAGGCACATACGCTATTTATAGCGAATGGAATTATAGAAAATCTCTCATGTCCGCTGTAAACCTGTTTAGAGTGGGACGATATATAAGAATAGATGAGGATTAACTACCGAACTATTAGGGGATGGCATCGTGAATCATATTACCGATCGGACAGCTTTAGAACATATCATAACAAATATGATTGAAACGGTGACGGAAAGTAAAGAGGAGATTGTCCGTATAACCGAAAGTTCTGCAACTGAATATTCAGCAATTCAAAACGAGTTAAAAGAATTGACGGATAAAATCGAGTTCGACATCGAGGAGTCCGATCGACTCGACCGACTCGTGAAAGCTGCAAAGGCCAAGCTCGTTCAAGTCAGTAAAAAGTTTCATATACATAGTGAACAAGAAATTCGCGAAGCCTACGAACGGGCAAATCAAATGCAACTCGAACGTTTTCTTGTCCAAAAAGAAGAGATGGCGGCACAGCAACGCCGGAACGACTTAGAGCGCCGTCTGCTCATCTTAGAGGACACGATCGAACGTGCCGAAAAGTTGATTGGTCGCGTGAGTGTCGTCTTGAACTTCTTACGGGATGACTTACAGCAAGAGTATTCGGACATGATGAAAAAACAAGAGATGGCCATCGGCGTATTCGAAGCGGCTGAGCGCGAACGGCGCCATCTCGCCCGCGAGATGCACGATGGTCCAGCGCAATCGCTTGCTCATATTCTGATACGGGCCGACCTGATTGAAAAGACGTTTGATAAACGAGGAAAAGATGAGGCATTTGCCGAATTACATGAATTGAAAAAGCTAATTCGTGGGGCGCTCGTCGACGTCCGTCGTTTGATTTATGATTTACGTCCGATGTCGCTTGATGATTTAGGCTTTTTGCCGACGCTCGAGCGCTATCTCCATCAAACGGAGGAGTATACGGCAATCAAAACACGTCTCAACTATCGAGGGTCGCGTGCGCGATTACCGGAGAAGCTGGAGATTAACGTGTTCCGTCTCGTTCAAGAATCGGTACAAAATGCGATCAAACATGCAAAAACAGCCGAAATCATCGTCAATGTCGAGCAAGCGAGCGACGTGATTCACATCCACGTCCGCGACTATGGCATCGGGTTTGAACCGAGCGCAATTGGCGAAGAGTCGTTTGGGATTGTCGGAATGCGCGAACGAATTGAATTGGTGAACGGAAGCATCACCATCGACTCGGAAGTCGGCAAAGGGACAGTCGTCCGGATGTCGATTCCGATTCCGTGAGAGAACAAGGGGGAAGACATACATGGAAATGACACAGACACGCATTGCGATCGTGGATGATCACGAACTGTTCCGCGAGGGATTGAAGCGGATTTTTGATTTGGAGGATGAATTTAAAGTTGTCGCCGAAGGGCGTACGGGACGCGAAGCAATCCGCATCGCTGGCGAGCAAAAACCGGAAATTCTAATTATGGATATCAACATGCCGGACATGAACGGAATCGAGGCGACGAAGCAACTGTCACTTCTTTCACCAGAGACACGTGTCCTCATTCTGTCAATCCATGATGATGAGTCGTATATCACACATGCGCTTGAAGCGGGGGCATCAGGGTTCTTATTAAAAGAAGTCGCATCGACAGAATTGATCTCGGCAGTCCGTGCCGTCGCAAAGGATGGGGCGTATCTTCATCCGAAAGTGACAACGAACGTACTGAAGGATTACCGCCGTCTCTTACAATTCAAAGGGGAACAGGCGGGACGTGGCGTCGAGAGCCGTACAGATGACCCGGTTTATCAATTATTGTCGCGCCGTGAGGTCGAGGTGTTGCACCTTCTCGCCGACGGTCGCTCGAACCGAGACATCAGTGACATGCTGTTTATCAGTGAGAAGACGGTCAAAAACCACGTCTCCTCTGTACTTCGTAAAATGGACGTGAACGACCGGACGCAAGCCGTCGTGGATGCGATTCGCCGGGGTTGGGTCGAGATTTGAGCGTCACCGATGCTTTACCTCGTTTTTGTGTTACAATATGGAATGGAATCCTAACATAATTGGAAAAATGAAACGACGTAAAGTGAGGATATAGTATGGGAAACATTGCGATTTTAACCGACAGTACCGCCTACCTGTCGGATGATTTTTTGGCGCGACATGACGTCCATGTCGCACCACTCAGTGTCATCTTCGATGGTGCGTCGTACCGCGAGTCGATTGATATGTCGACCGAGGCGTTTTATGAGCGTATCGAGGCGGGTAACCTGCCGACGACGTCGCAACCGGTCATCGGTGAGACGGTGGAATTGATTGAGAGCTTGCCGGACGATGTGACGGACGTGATTGCAATCACGCTCTCCAGTGGAATCAGCGGAACGTACCAATCGATGGTCGCGCTAAATGACATGGTCGATGTGACGGTTCATGCGTTTGACTCAGAGATTTCGTGTATGCCGCAAGCGTTCATGGTCGAAGAGGCCCTTCACCTCCGTGACAACGGGGCGACACCAGAAGAAATCATCGCCCGACTTGAAACGGTCCGTGATTCGATTCGCGCGTACTTCGTCGTCGATGACCTCGACCACTTACAACGCGGTGGACGGTTGAGCGCGGCGCAAGCGCTCGTCGGATCGTTCTTGCAAATCAAGCCGGTCCTTCATTTCCAAGATAAATTGATCGTCCCGTTCGAGAAGATTCGGACATACAAGAAGGCCGTACGCCGAATCGAAGAGATGATGGACGAATCGATTGTCGGAGACGGGGAAGGGTACTGCATTGGTATCATTCACGCCAACTGCCCGGAGCGTCAGGCGGAAGAAATCGCTTCGATGAAACAGAAGTTTCCGAAAGCACACATCTCGGGAAGCCATTTCGGTCCCGTCATCGGAACGCATCTCGGACCTGGTGCAATCGGCATCACGTGGTATCGTCGCGAATGGTAAGAGAGACGACCGTCTAAGGTCGTCTTTTTCAATGGAGGAGGGAATGAAATGGCGAAATATCGCCAAATCTTTGAGCGTCTGGCAGAAGAGATGCGAAATGGCACGAGACCCGCTGACTCAAAGCTTCCGTCTGAAACCGAGTTGATGCATCAGTTCGAGGCCAGCCGGGGGACGGTCCGGAAAGCGCTCGATCTTTTACAGGAGAACGGGTATGTCCGGAAGCATCATGGAAAAGGCGTGTTCGTGTTGAAACGTGACCAGATCGAGTTTCAATTCAATGGCATCGTCAGTTTTTCAGAGGTCTACGCGAGCATGCTCGGTCGTTCCATTCAGACCCACGTCGCTTCGTTCGAAGAGATAGAAGCCCCGACATGGCTCGCCGAACGGATGAACTTAGCGCCAGGGACGCATGTGTTTCGCATCGAACGGGTTCGAAACTTTGACGGGGAGAACGTTATTTTAGATATCAACTATTTCGTCAAAGACCTCGTCCCCGGTCTGACAGAAGAGATTGCGGCTCGATCGATTTATGGATATATCGAAGATGAGCTTGGGCTACAAATCAGCTATGCCAAACGGAAGATTGCAGCTGAAGACGTGACGGAACTTGACCGGAAACGGCTCGACTTGCATGACTATGAATACGTCATCGTCATCACGAACGATACGTTCTTATATGAAGGACAACAATTTGAATATACGGAGTCGCGTCACCGATTGGACAAGTTCCAGTTTAGCGACGTCGCCCGTAGGTAAACCTCTTTCGTACAGGAAGGGGTTTTTTGTTTGTCCTAAGTCAAAATAGGGGAATTTTAACAGTAAATCACAACGCAAAACTTTCATGTTTAACTCATATATATAAGTTGTTGACTTAACTTATATAGATAAGTTATACTTTGTTTGTACTCATAAGTAACCGTTTTCATTTACAGTTTTCAAACAAAGGAGGACATTTAACATGAAGGCAGATTATCGTCAAATTGCCGCTGAGATCTTAGAAGCGATCGGGGGCAAAGACAACGTGGACAAGGCTGCGCACTGTGTGACGCGTCTACGTCTCTCCCTCAAGGATCAATCAAAAGTCGATGAGGCACGCGTGAAAGAAATCGACCTCGTCAAAGGGGCGTTCGAGAACTCCGGCGTGTATCAAATCGTCATCGGAGCCGGCGATGTCGATCGCGTCTATGCCGAGTTCATCAAGCTCGCTGGACTTGAGGCGGCAACGGTCGCCGAGGTCAAATCCGCGGGCGGCAAAAAAATGAATCCGCTTCAAAAACTCGTCAAAGTCTTCTCTGACGTCTTTATGCCAATCATTCCAGCCATCATCGTAGCCGGTCTCCTTATGGGGATCAATAACTTACTTGCATCGGAAGGTCTCTTCATCGAAGGACAGACACTCATCGAGGCGTATCCGAACCTACAAGGACTTTGGGATCTCATCAACATGATGGCGAATACGTCATTCGTGTTCTTACCTGCACTCGTCGGTTGGTCGGCGACGAAACGATTCGGTGGGAGCGAAGTACTCGGGATCGTCATGGGTCTCTTGCTCGTTCACCCGGACCTCTTGAATGCATGGGGCTACGGAACGGCAGCACTTGAAGGAGATGTCCCGACGTTTGATATCCTCGGACTCTTCGAAATCGAGAAAGTCGGCTACCAAGGTCAAATCTTGCCGGTACTCGCCGCTGCCTATATTTTGAGCCAAATCGAGATGTTCTTGAAAAAACGTGTACCGAACGCCATCCAACTCTTGGTCGTTCCAATCACAACAATCGTTGTCACAGGATTCCTCGCACTCGCAATCGTTGGACCGGTCACTCGTGGAATCGGGAACGTGATCGCGACAGGACTCGTCAACACGTTCGAAGCCGTACCGGTCGTCGGGGCACTCCTCTTCGGATTGTTCTACGCACCGCTCGTCGTCACCGGGATGCACCACTTGTTCATCGCCATCGACCTTCAGTTGATCGCAGATACAGGCGGTACGTTCATCTGGCCGATGATCGCACTCTCAAACATTGCTCAAGGTTCGGCCGCACTCGCGATGTTCTTCGTCTACAAGCACAACGCGAAACAAAAGAGCATGGCATCGACTTCAGCCATCTCGGCTTATTTCGGAATCACAGAGCCGGCCATGTTCGGGGTCAACTTACCAAATAAATTCCCGTTCTACTCAGCTATGATCGGGTCGGCAATCGCTGCTATCTTTATCACATTGAACGATGTGCAAGCAATCGCCATCGGTGTCGGAGGACTCCCTGGATTCCTCTCAATCTTCACAGATAAGATCCTTCTCTTCATCGTGGGCATGGTCATCGCGATCATCGTTCCGTTCGCGCTCACTTTCATCTTGTCGAAGCGTTACCTGAAGAAAGGTGAACTTGAAGAAAACAAAGTCGCATAAGTAATGACTCGGGAGGGAGGGACGGCAGTTCTTCCCTCTTTCCTATTGAAATGAAAACTCTTACAAAAAGGAGATGTCGTTGATGACACAGAAAAATTGGCGCAAATCAGTCGTCTATCAAATTTACCCGAAAAGTTTTTACAGTCCGGAAGGGAACGCGACCGGATCGATTAAAGGGGTGACGGCGAAGCTGGATTACTTGGCAGAACTCGGCATCGAATACATTTGGATGACGCCTGTCTATCAGTCACCTCAACACGATAATGGCTATGACGTGAGTGATTATTATGCCATCGACCCGTCTTACGGAACGATGGAGGACCTCGACGAATTGATCCGTGAAGCAGAGGCGCGGGGCATCGGCCTCATGATGGATATCGTCGTCAACCACTCTTCGACCGAGCACGAATGGTTCCAAAAATCATTGGCGGGAGACGAGCGGTACCGTGACTACTACATCTGGCGCGACGAACCGACGAACTGGGAATCGAAGTTCGGTGGGAATGCGTGGGAATATGATGAGAAGAGCGGACAATATTATCTCCACTTGTTCGACGTGACACAAGCTGACCTGAACTGGGAGAATGAACAGATGCGCGAGGACGTCTACGAGATGATGCGGTTTTGGCGTAAAAAAGGAATCAAAGGATTCCGTCTCGACGTCATCAACCTCATTTCAAAAGAACAGAACTTCCCAGAAGACGCATCGGACGGTCGCAAGTTCTATACGGACGGTCCACGCATCCACGAATATTTAAAAGAAATGAACCGAGAAGTATTTGATGGGCATGACGTCATCACGGTCGGGGAGATGTCTTCGACGACGCTCGATCACTGCGTACGCTATTCAAACCCGGACGAGAACGAGCTCAGCATGACGTTCAGCTTCCACCACTTGAAAGTCGACTATCCGAACGGCGAGAAATTCGTCGCGGCGCCGTTCGATTTCATTCAATTAAAAGACATCATGTCGACGTGGCAACGTGGGATGCACGGAAAAGGATGGAACGCCATCTTCTGGTGCAACCATGACCAACCACGTGTCGTCAGCCGTTTTGGGAACGACACGAACCACCGCGTAGAGAGCGCGAAGATGCTTGCGACAGTGCTCCACGGCCTTCAAGGGACGCCGTACATCTATCAAGGGGAAGAAATCGGGATGACGAACCCCGGCTTCGACTCGCTCGATGAATATCGGGATATCGAAACGCTCAACATCTACAAGTTGAAGCGGGAAGAGGGTGTGTCGCATGATGACATGATGGCCGCCATCAAACAGAAGTCACGCGACAACTCGCGAACGCCGATGCAGTGGGATGCAACGACACATGCCGGCTTCACGAGCGGCACACCATGGATCAACGTGGCGCCGAACTATGAGGACGTGAACGTTGAAACGGCGCTTCGTGATCCGAACTCGGTGTTCTACCACTACAAACACTTGATTGCATTACGAAAAGAACTTGACGTTTTGACGGACGGAGACTACACGCTTCTTACTCCTGATTCGCTAGACGTTTGGGCATATACACGGAAGACGGACCGAGAGGAGCTACTCGTCGTCGCCAACTTCTATGGAATTGAAACGACGTACACGATTCCAGAAGGATTCGAGCGGGTGAACGTCGTCAGTCACAACTACGACGTGCCTGAGCTCGACGGAATGTCGTTGTCTCTTCGTCCATATGAGGCGATCATGTTCTATAAACAGATTTAACAGATGGGACCCGACTTTTTCGTCGGGTCCTATTTGTGTAGTAGACCTATGTTGTTTTAGATAAGTTGAATCGTATTTACATAGGTATTTTGGTAGCGTGATGACAAAAAGGAGTCAGGTTATGGGAGAACTTATTGTCGCACCGAAAGGAAAACGAGCCATCCGCTTCGGCGTCTGCCAACGCTGTCTCAGCACGCACGTCCGGACGTTCACTTGTCATCATGGACGCTGTGCCTATTGCCGAAATTGTTTGTACCTCGGGCGTGTCTGCCGATGTGATTTTCTACAGGAACGGGACATCACAACTCCAACCGAGACGACCGAATTGACGATGCCATTCGAGCTCGTCCCAGACCAAAAGCGGGTCGCGAACCAACTGCTCACGTGGTGGGACGAACGGAGGACGGGACTTGTGCATGCGGTGTGTGGCGCTGGGAAGACCGAGATGACGTTTCCTGTGATTGAGCGTGTCGTCAATGAAGGGAAGCGAGTGTTGGTTGTCTCTCCGAGGAAAGATGTCGCCATCGAATGGGTCGAACGATTAGAACAGGCGTTCACAGTCCCTGTCACTAAACGATATGGAGGGGGAGAAAAAGACTCCATTGGGATGATCACGGTGGCGACCGCACCGTTACTCATGAATTTACGTGACGTGTTCGATTATGTGCTCGTCGATGAGTCCGATGCCTTTCCGTTTGCCTTTGATGTGGCACTTTGGAATACAATCCGTCGGGCCGGGAGAAATGTCTTCTTATTTATCACGGCGACCCCGACCGTTTGGCAACAATTGCTTCCGAAGGTTCATCTGTCGCGGCGCTATCACGGATTCGATTTGCCGGTCCCGACACTTGTCAAACAGTCCGACGAACGACTCCTAGACTTCTGTCGACGTCACGCCTTGAAACCCCGTCTCTTGTTTGTGCCGACGAAGCCTGATTTGGAGCGATATGAAAGTCGGTTACAAGAGGCAGGTATCACGTGTCAAACCGTTTCTGCTGACACGGAAGAACGGTTGGATACACTCCATTGGCTTCAAGAAACGAAAGGGATCGTCCTTGCGACCTCCATCTGGGAGCGGGGAATGACGGTTCGGGATGTACAGGTCGGGGTACTCGAGAGCGAACATCGGCTCTTCTCGACACGAGGACTCATTCAGATGGCAGGTCGGGCGGGGCGAAAACCGGATGCGCCGACAGGAGAGGTCTGTTTCTTTTACAAGGAGCGGACGTTCCGTCAAGATGTTGCCATCCGCAAGATCAAGGAGGCGAATCGGCGATGAAA
This sequence comes from Exiguobacterium sp. KJ 601, assembly GCF_027161185.1. GTDB lineage: Bacteria > Bacillota > Bacilli > Exiguobacteriales > Exiguobacteriaceae > Exiguobacterium > Exiguobacterium profundum. Next base: position 599,064 of record NZ_JADHZG010000001.1, read on the forward strand.
TGTCTTCTTTGTCATGAGTCGATGACCGTCCCGTGGACACCTGACACGTTATGGCGACGGGACTGGGTGTGTCCCTCTTGCGAGTCGAAACTGACGCCGCTCGGGACAGGTTGCCCACGCTGCGGTCAACCAAATGAGACCGGTGAGACGTGTCCGGACTGCATCCGCTGGCTCGCACTCGGTCTCGACTTGACCGTCCGCTGCCTGTACGCGTACGATGATGCAGGAATTGACTGGCTACATCGATATAAATTCAGCGGGGATGTCGTCATTGCCTCATCGGTCGCCCCAGCGCTTCGGGCATTGCGTTCATCTGGCGTGACCTATGTTCCGATTCCGTTGAGTAAGGAGCGACTTCAGACACGTCGTTTCAATCAGGCCGAGGTGCTCGCGCGATATATCGGTCCGACGCGGCAGATTCTCGAAAAAACGGAGGTTTCAAGTCAACGTGAACTCGGGAAAGAAGGAAGACGACACCGAACGAACCCTTTCACTGTACCAACTTCAGTGAAATATGGGAAAATCATTCTTGTAGACGACGTCTATACGACGGGAACGACCCTTCATCAGGCGGCATTTTCGTTGCGACTGGCAGGTGCATCAGAAGTTTCTGCGATTTGCTTGTTTCGGGCGCTAAACAAATCAAAATCGCGTCCGATATAAAGGGCAGAGGTGAAACCAATGGATGCAGCAACTTGCCAAATGTGTGGGCGCTTGTTTATGAAACAGGGACGTTCACCGTACTGTCCATCATGTAATGAAGTCGATTATAAAAACTTCTTGAAAGTCCGCGATTTCATTCGTGAACCAGCCAACAAACAGACGACCATCGGAGCCCTCGTCGAAGCGACAGGTGTCTCTGAACTTGATATCACGCGATATATCCATGAAGGACGCTTGATCATCAAAGACAATCCGGCGCTTGCCATCAGCTGCG